>CAYYWK010000017.1:0-14754 GCA_964475345.1 uncultured Desulfobulbus sp. | reverse complement strand
GATTCCATGACTTCTCCCTGGAAAGATATTCCTGGAGACAAAGGCAAACACCTGCGATTCTCCAACCGCTCTCATCAGCCAATATTCCACCTGACACAATTCTACAGCAAAACGATCTGCACTATCAAGATCGCCAGTTTTCATCGCGGCACGCATCACCTGGTTGCTGACGACAACAGACATCCAATCTGGTGCGGGATCTCATTCTGGTAACCCTGGCTACTTCTCAACGCCTCTGGCACCCTTCCCCGGGCAAGATGCCGCCGGAATTTGCCCATTGGCAGGATGAAACATATTCGCCAACACGTATTCTCTCCGCTCGATCATACGGAATTTCCGCAACCGCTCCTTCGCCATCGGTTGTCGCCCGTCAAAAAAGTCACAGGCCTTCGCATACCGCAGATCAGTCCACCATCTGCTAAGGGCGGCCTTTTTCCGCCAGCATCTGCCAAGCAACTGTATCGGGCTGCTGAACAGCTCGAGAATCGGGCCGAACACTTCCGACGGATCACGAAAGCATTCCCAGTCGCATGCATGACAATGCCGCTTGCTATCGAGAGCGGCGATGTCGAGGTTCCACAAATGGCCGAGAGACTCATTGCCGCGGTATCCGCAGGGGTAGGTCAACCCCTGCCGGCAATCGACAAAAAAATAGTCGATACCACCCCGGCAGGGATAGGGAACATCGCTGCCTGTCAGGCCATTTCCCATCAGGGCCTGCAGCGACGACAACGGTGTGATTATCCTGATCTGGTCGCGAAATTCTTCCACGCTGTCCGCAAGGGCAAGGTACAGGAGGTTTTTTTCCCAGTGAGTAAAATTCACCACCCGGTCCGTTGCTGTGGCAGCATAAACCGACTGCAGACCGCCGTCTGCGGCAGGTTGGATGCTCATCGGATAGCAGGCGCTGGTCATCGTGAATCCGAGATCAATGAGGAGTCGATACAACTGCCCCAGAGCCCGGCGATAAACCGTGTAAAAACGTTGCGCACCAGCATCGCCGCCATCAGCGAAAACAGGCAATGCGGCCGTTTCTTCATTCATGTTGCGGTTCAGTCCGACATTGGCCGAAGGGAAGACGCCATGATCGTGGAAGATCGGCAGCACTTTCGCAATCCCTTCAATCACTCCGGGAAAACCACGCATCCGCTCATGTATCGAAGGTTCGGCGGAATCCACGCTGATCCAGAAATTTCTCAGGGGTGAAGCTGCCAGGCGTGCAGCGAGGCGGCTCATCCTGTCGAGAAAATCGTCTGCCTGCGGATTGCGGAAGAGATAACCGTTGGTCCCGGTACGGATATAAGAAAACCCGAGTTCTCCCGCATATTCAATCAGTTCAAGCAGATCATCCTGCAGCAGCATCGGCTCTCCGCCAGTGAAGCTCAACATCTGTATCCCCCGCTCGATGGCTGCTTCGAGCAGACGTTTGACCTGCTCATTGGCCAGTCTCGTTCGTGGGAATTTCTCGTCAACCCGCATTCCGCATTGCGGACAGCGGGCATTGCAGATATCCGTCAACTGGATGATGAGCTGGCCGGGAACTCGACCGCGCGCCAGCCCGGCAAGCTGTCGCAGCCGGCATGATTTTCTGTCCATTTCTCTTCGTAAAATATATTATTTTAGTCACATACGATACTTTCCGGTCCTTGTGCGCAACCCGCGAAACATACGACAACAGCTCGGCATTACCGACGAGGCGCGCCTCCAGCCTGTCGCCAAAGCGGCAATCAAACTCGAAAGATTACACTACCGCTCGTTCGATAAATATTAGAAATTCAATACGATATTCTGCAACTGCGACGTGACACGAAAACCTCTACCGCACGTCCTGCAAATTGCATGATATCCTTTGTGTAATTCCAAAAATGATGAGCTCACGAGCCCCGGCCGATACCATGAACTGCAGGATCACCTAGCCTTTGGGTAACTCCGGACTAGCTGGCCACCTGGTCGAAGGTCAGGCCGTCGATGACGTACAGCTCCTCGGTGGCCTCGCGGATCTCCGAGCTGTAGGCTTCAGGGCGCATCAGATGCCGAGGGCCTTCTTCATCGCCGCGATCTCACCCGTAATACTGAGATATTCGCAATGTTTTAGCGTCATCGATTGCAGTAGCGATCAGGTTACTGCCCATGGGAATCCTTTTGGTCGGAGAAGCGAAGCTTCCTTGATCAAGTGTTGCTGTCGGGTAGACCTTGCACATCATACTGAGAAGCGAAAAGAGGGGAACACAGAGGGAGGAGAGCCAAGACTGGATTAGCTTAACGCAACCTTCACAGTTTCTTGCCATAGCCATAACATTCACGGCTTATGAGTAATTGTATGAGACCAGGCTTATGACTGGAATCATAACCCTCAAATGGTGGTTGTTATGCTGGATATCATCGTATTGGCTGTGGCAGTCTCGGTAGTCTTCTTAATGGTCCGCGGTTCATTCCATCGCAGGGACCTACCACCAAAGGCCCAGCTTATTTGTGACGCCTGGAAATGGGCAGAGTCCCCCAAATTTACCGACCGGCAGACCGAGATTTCAGCGCAGAGACAAAGCTCTTCCCCGATACTTTGAACATTCAAGGGGAAAGTTGATTCATGGATGCTGCAATGCCAGACTATTTTTGCCAAATTTTCCCTTGCACTGATCAAGGAAACAGGCGAAAAGACATCAGATCGAATTCAAGAGACAATCGCGAAGGGAGGTAATACCAGACTGAATACTGCTACATGATTCTGTTGGATGAATACTCGCAAAACAGCCTACAGTGAGCCTACCGTTGACTTACCCACAGCAGCAAATGAGGCAAAAACAAAAAACGGAACCTCAAGTTTCTCATGAGATCCCGTTTATTTAAATCTGGTGCCGGAGGTCGGGGTCGAACCGACACGGGGTTGCCCCCGCTGGATTTTGAGTCCAGTGCGTCTACCAGTTTCACCACTCCGGCTCGGGCAATCTTATACCGTACCTCTTCCCTCCCAGTCAAGCAGAAAGGCTGACAGATGGCGGTCGGCCCACTGCTTTCTCAGTTTTCGGATATCAGGGCAGGCCCGGGCTCTCCCGTCAACCTCCACGGGTTTTGTACATCCGGTAATTTGCCAAGACTTTCCTGACATAATCCAGCGTCTCCGGTATCTGCGGCACCCCGCCGGTCCGTTTGACCAGTCCCGGCCCGGCATTGTAGGCAGCAAGCGAAAGTACCAGGTTCCCATCGAAGGTGTCGAGCAGGCTGCGCAGGTACCGTACCCCGCCGTCAATATTCTCACTGGGGTTGAAGGGGTTGTCGACGCGAAGATCCTCTGCCGTCCCAGGCATCAGCTGCATCAAGCCCTGGGCTCCTTTCCTCGAGACAGCACGATGATTGAACGCCGATTCGGTGCGAATGACAGCTTTTATCAGATACGGGTCGACATTGTACAAATTGCCGACGCGAACGATGTAGCGGTCGTACGCCGTAGGGTGAAGCTGTTTTCTCGGGAACGCTTGACTGGAACGAGGACTTCTGACATATTTCACTTCCGGTGCGAAGGGCCGGCAATCCTGTCCGGTAGGCGCGTTTGTAAACTGCATGCCTCCCCGGCCATCATTGCAGACGAACATATCCGCCCACCCCTTCTCCGCCGGATGAAAACACGCCATCACAGCCGCAGCCGCCAGGGCAGTCCAGAAAAGTCGTGTCGTCATGGGTTACCTCGCCTGAAAGGCAAACGCTCCGTTACTTCTTTCTCTTCTCCCAGTCTGCCAGAAACTGTGCAATACCAAGATCGGTGAGAGGATGTTTAGACAGTTGCTCAATGACCTTGAACGGAATGGTGGCTATGTCCGCACCGATCAGGGCTGCGTCGAGCACATGCTGAGGGCTGCGGACGCTGGCCACGATGACTTCGCTCTGATAGCCGTAGTTGCCGTATACGGTCATGATATCCTGGATCAGGTCCATGCCGCTGACACCGATATCGTCCAGCCGGCCGACGAAGGGGCTGACGAAGGTTGCCCCGGCTTTCGCTGCCAGAAGGGCCTGTGCAACGGAAAAGACCAGGGTGACATTGGTCTTGATGCCCTCGGCGGTCAATCGCCTGACCGCTCTGATGCCATCTGTGGTCATCGGGATCTTGACGACGATATTCTGGTGCATCGCCGCCAGTTTCCGAGCCTCCTGCACCATCCCGTCAGCTTCCAGACCGATCACTTCTGCACTTACAGGGCCGTCTACTATCTTGCAGATATCAAGGAGAATTTCCTCAAACGGCCTGCTCTCCTTGGCAACCAATGAAGGGTTGGTGGTCACACCATCGACCATTCCCATCTCAACACCTTTCTTTATATCGTCGATGTTTGCAGTATCAATAAAGAATTTCATCTAGTTTCTCCCTTTTTCAAAAATATGTCACAACACTCTTCGCTGCAGAAATACACATTCTCACCATTATGCCGCAGATGCACGGCTTGCTGTCGCGGGATCAGGGTATGGCAGACAGGGTCCTCGACAAGAACGTCACTTACCTTCGAATCGCCTTCCGCCAACTCCGGTTTTTTCTCATCTTTTTCCCCGCCGCGGAGGGTGCCGGATATAAGCCGGTACGCAAGAAAGATCAAAATAGCGAGAATGACAAAACGTAGCACGACTTCCTCTCGTACCGAATTTTCAGGTTAAATGAAGACCAGAAAGTGCGGCGATGAACGAGACTGCGCGCTAGCAGTTGCCCGGAGAGTGCGCGTTACCAGTCAAGCCGCTGCAGTTCCTGCAGAGGAACTGTCCCCTGCACCATCTGCCCGACAAGTGTTTCTTCCATCATGCCGGCTGTCCTGTGACAGGCGACGCTCAGAAAATCGGGGGCGATCTCCGCAAGCGGCCTGAGGACGAACAACCTTGATGAGATGCGAGGGTGCGGAATGATCAGGTCTGGTTCATTCATCGCATGATCGCCGTAAAACAGTATATCGAGATCGAGGATGCGGTCTTCGTAGCCCTGTCTGTCGCTCTTTCTCTCACGCCCGAACTGTGCTTCGATCTGCATCAGTATGGCAAGCAGTTGCCTGGGACTGCCTGTATCCCGTAACCACCCGACGGCATTGGTGAACCAGTGCGGACTGCTCATCTCCACCGGTGCTGAAGCATACGGACGGGAAAGCGCTACCGTCTGAACGCCTTCAATCTCCCCAATCCTGCGCCAGGCAGCCGCCAGAATCGCCCTACCGTCACCGATATTCGATCCCAGACCGATGAACACCTGGTCCATTGTATCAAATTTCCAGTTGATTTAAAAATCCTGTAGACCGAGGACATCGAACATGTCATAGAGACCGTTTTCCTGGTTGGCAACCCATGCAGCAGCTGTTGCTGCTCCTTTGGCGAAATGATCGCGGCTGTGGGCCCGATGTGAAATCTCAATCCGTTCGCCGGGGCCGGCAAAAAGGACGGTGTGCTCCCCGACAATATCTGCCGCCCTGATCGACTGGATCCCGATCTCGTGAGGTTTGCGTTCGCCGATGATGCCGTTTCGTTCAAACACGGCGACATCCCGGAAATTACGGCCGACACCGGCAGCCGCCATCTCTCCGAGTTTGAGTGCCGTACCGCTCGGCGCGTCCTTTTTGCGGTTGTGGTGGGCCTCAATGATTTCGATATCGTAGTCATCGCCAAGAATTGCCGCCGTCTTCTTCGCCAGCTTGAACAAGACGTTGACACAGATCGACATGTTGGGAGACTGAACGCAGGGAAAATTTTTAGAGAGGTCCTTCAATTCCTGGAGATTCTCGCGGGAAAGCCCCGTGGTGCCGATAACCATCGCCTTGCCGTGTTGCGCGGCCAGGCGGGCGAATTCCATTGTCGCCGAATGGAATGTGAAATCGATGATCACATCCCCCTGACCGATCACCGCTTCGAGACCCTCCTGGATCACCACTCCCATCCGGTTGCCGGTGAGCAATTCACCGATATCGCGCCCGATCGACCTGTTGCCTGAAGCCTCGAAAGCCGCTGCACAGGTCAGCCGCGGATGCTCCCCGACCATGTGTGCAACCCGCTGCCCCATCCTTCCTGCGGCTCCGGCGATAATGACGTTGATCATGATCCTGCTCCTCCTGGGGTTAAGATTCCTGGCCGGCAGATTAGATCAATTCCAATCCGGACATCGCGGTTCTCAGTTTCTCGATACCGTTTGCATCAAGAGGCGCCAAGGGCAGCCTCGGAAGACCGCTCCTGATCTTGCCGAGAATCTCCATCGCCGCTTTGGCTGGAACGGGATTGGGGGCGCAGAACAGGGCCTTCATCAACGGGTACATGCGGTAATGCAGAGCGTTCGCCTTTTCCAGATCACCGGCCAGGGCGGCGTTCATCATCTCGGCCATTCCTTGTGGGTACACATTGGAGATAACAGAAATTACGCCTCTGCCACCGATCAGCACCGTCGGCATCGCCGTGAAATCGTCGCCGGAAAGGACGATAAAGTCTTTCGGGCACAGGCGGATAACATCGCTGACCTGCTCGATGCTGCCGCATGCCTCCTTGATGCCGATGATGTTCTTGACCCGGGAAAGCCTCGCTACGGTCTCGGGCAGCATGTTGATAGCAGTGCGGCCCGGGACATTATAGAGGAACATCGGAATATCGACTGCTTCGGCGATGGCCTTGAAATGCTGATACAGACCTTCAGGGTTTGGCTTGTTGTAATACGGTGTCACGGAGAGCACTGCGTCAGCGCCGCTTTCCTTGGCGCTCTCCGTCAACTCGATAGCCTCCAGCGTGCTGTTTGCACCGGTGCCGGCGATGACCGGAACCCGTCCGGCAACCGTCTGCACTGTCAGTTCTATAACCCGTTTATGCTCGGCAAAATCGAGAGTTGCAGATTCCCCGGTGGTTCCGCAGGGAACTATGCCATGCGTTCCATTCGCAATCTGGAATTCGATAAGGTCAACCAACCCCTTTTCGTCAAGACGTCCGTCGATAAAAGGCGTGACTATAGCTACACTTGCCCCATGGAATTTTTCCATACTTCTTCCTCCAGTTAAAGCTGCCATACGCGCATTTTTCAAAGCAGGGCTTCGGCTGTCAGTTGCCCTTCGTAGATGAGCCGGGCCGAACCCTGCAGATGGACATCGCCGATGCTGTCATCGCCCCCGATTCTGAAGACCACCGTCAGACGTTCGCCACCGGAGGTGAGAATCTGAACCGGGACAACCACTTTGCGATACAAACCGGCAATTATCGCCGAGGCGACTGCTCCCGTGCCACATGCCATGGTCTCATCCTCCACTCCCCGTTCATAGGTCCGTACATGGAGGCTACCGTCTGCCAGCAGGCGGACGAAATTGACATTTGTCCCCGCCGGTTCAAACATGGGATGAAAACGGATTGCTTTACCCCATTGTTTAACGGGAATGTCCTCTTCGTCAATGAAAATCACCGCATGAGGGACCCCGGTGTCGATAGTAAAAACTTCCAGGTGCCTTCCCTCAATCTCAATGTGACGCCCAGGCAAACGCCCCGTGGGGTCTGTCATCCGCAGGCTGACTGCATCACCATCGTCCTTGACTTCCGCCTCGATCATGCCGGCTATTGTCTGAAAACACATTGATTTTCCGGCAATTCCCAAGCGATAGGCAAACCGCGCAGCGCACCGTGCCCCATTGCCGCACATTTCGGCAACTGAGCCATCGGCATTGTAGAATTGCCACTGGAAGTCAGCCTTTGCGCTGTTCTCGATCAGAATCAGGCCGTCGGCACCGACAGAAAATTTTCGCCGACAGATCTTCTGGGCAAACGCCGACTGCTCGCCTTCGGGAATCCGCTGCTGGCGATGATCGATGATGATGAAATCATTGCCTGCCCCGCTCATCTTGGCAAAGGGCAGTGGGAAAATATCCATGGTGGTTACCGGGAGCTATATGGGTTTCTCCGGCTGACAGAGACAAGAGAACCCTCCAGCCATCCTCTGCCAGGCTTGGAGGGTCCCCACCCAGGCATGCTATGCCTGGTACTGTCGGGTAAAGGTTAATGCCTGGTTGTTGCCTCAGAAGACCGGCGGCTTTCATTGGCCGGATTGTTCTGGTCAATGGCCGTGACAGAATAGTAGTAACGACGGCCTTGCTCTCGCTTGGTATCGACAAACAGAGAGTATACAGGCTCGACCTCGCCTATCAGTAACGGCTCCTGGGCATCTGCCGAACGGCGATACACCCGGTAGCCGCCGATATCCTCAGCCCCAGATTTCTCCCACAGCACCTTGATCCCCATGTCGGTATCAATAGCCGTCACACCTGTCGGCGGCTCAGGCGGTGTTTGGTCTACAGACAAGGTCGACACCGGTTTGCTGGTCCCTCCGGCAACCACCTCCTTGCCAACCAGCATCTGGGTCTGCACCAGGTAGGTGTATTTTTCCTTGAGGACGACATTGCGATCCACAAAGGTCGTTGCTCCCTCGACAAGACCTATCTTCTCCTGATCCTTGCCGGCAGCGCTGCGCAGCACCTGATACTGCAGCGGTTTGCTGGCAGGGCTGCCATCCTGGAGCAGTGTTACCTGCTGCCAATTCAGGACAATCTGCCTGTTGCCGACTGTGGCGGTCAAACCTTCCGGGGCCATCGCCGGGACCTGCCAGACAAAGGTGACAATGTTCGAATCGGCACTTTCGGCAAACCAGCTGGTGCGGGCCCGAACCTTGAAAAAGTACTTGTAACCCGTCTTCAGATCCCCCATCGTAAAGACAGCCTTCCTTGCCTTGCCATCCTCGGTAGTCAAACCTCCGGCCTGTTCGATCGGATCCCCGAAAGGAATCGGACAGGTTGCGCAGTAATCCGAAAGAGGCACTTCCGCCCTGAACACTTCAAACGACGACAGACTCTCTATCGTATTGCCCCTGATTGTCTCTATTGGGTATGACCAGATGAGGGATACCCCTTTTCCATCGGTCTCGTAACGCAGGTCTTCGATTGTCTTTGGCACGACGGTATCGGGTGGAACGGGATGATCCTTGTATCCACAACTCCCAATAAGTAGCAAAGATACCCCCAGCAACAGACGCATCCCAGCAACACCGGCCCTGTGTAGTATGCTCATCATGCAATCCCCATTTGTTGTTCAGCACGCCTCAACGCCTCTTCGACCCGTTCCCTGCCAGTTCCCCCTGTGGAGACCCGGCTGTTCACGGAACCTGCGACACTCAAAACGGCAAAAACATCCTTGTCGATACCCAGAGAAAACTTTTGCAGCTGCTCAAGAGACAAATTCTCCAATTCACAGTCATTGTCGATACAATACGCCACTGCCCGTCCTACAATACCATGCGCTTCGCGAAAAGGAACACCTTTTACCACCAGGTAATCAGCCAGATCTGTGGCCGTCATGCAGCCATGACGGGTGGCCTCGGCCATTTTGTCGGTCCGGAAGCGGAGATTTGTCAGCAGCTCCGCCATAATCGACAGGGAGGCAGACACCGTGTCGACCGTGTCAAAAACCGGTTCCTTGTCCTCCTGCAGATCTCGGTTGTATGTCAGCGGCAGTCCCTTGACCAGGGTAATCAGCGCCATCAGGCTGCCGACCACCCGGCCGCTCTTGCCCCTGATAAGTTCCGGAATATCGGGATTCTTCTTCTGTGGCATGATTGAGGAACCGGTACAAAAGGCATCGGCTATATCCACAAAGGAGAATTCCTGGGTCGACCACAGCACCAGCTCCTCGGAGAGTCGAGACAGATGAAGCTGGATCATCGTACAGCAGCCGACGAACTCGATGGCGAAATCACGGTCACCGGCGGTATCCATTGAATTGGCGGTCACTCCGTCAAAACCCAGGGCGCCGGCAACCTGCTCTCGGTCGATGGGAAGGCCGCTTCCGGCCATGGCGGCACATCCGAGAGGAGACAGGTTCATTCGCCGGCGGCAGTCGACCAGCCGCGAACGGTCACGCCCGAACATCTCGTAATAGGCCAGCAGGTGATGGGAAACCAGTACTGGCTGCGCCCGCTGCAAATGCGTGTAGCCGGGCATCACCGCCCCGAGATACTGCCGGGAGAGAACCACGAACGCCTTCTGGATGTCGACAAGCAGCCCATTCATGATATCGCACTGGTCACGCAGATAGAGCTTCAGGTCAAGGGCGATCTGGTCGTTGCGGCTGCGGGCGCTGTGCAGCTTGGCCCCGGCCGGACCGATCCGGTCGACCAGGGATTTTTCTATATTCATGTGGATGTCTTCCAGTTCCCTGCGGAACTGGAAGGTGCCGGCATCTATCTCCAGTTCGATCTCGCTGAGGCCGGCCAGGATTGCCGCTAGTTCCCGCTGATCGAGTATCCCCCGCTCCGCCAGCATTTCCGCGTGAGCCTTGCTGCCGGCTATATCATACGTGTACAGACGCCGGTCATAGTGGATCGATGCGGTGAAGGCCTCGACAGTCGCAGCTGTCGCGGTGGCGAAACGCCCGCCCCAGAGTTTTTCCGAACCTGATTTCTGCTGGCCGTTCATCGCATCACTTCCGCTGCATGGCCTGAATCCGCAGGCGCAGACCGTTCAATCGGATAAAACCGGTGGCATCGGCCTGATCATAGACCGAGTCTTCCTCGAAGGTGGCATAGCTTTCCTGATAGAGGGACTGATCGGATTTTCGGCCCACAACCGTGCAGCTGCCTTTGTAGAGTTTCAGGCGGACGACGCCGCTGACCGTCTTCTGGCTCGCGTCCATGAGCGTCTGCAGCAGTTCCCGCTCCGGCGAGAACCAGAAACCGTTATAGATCAGTTCGGAGTAACGGGGAACCAGAGAGTCACGGATTTTCATGACCTCCCGGTCGAGGGTGATGGTCTCCAGGGCTCGATGCGCCTCCCTCAGCAGAGTGCCGCCGGGTGTCTCATACACGCCGCGTGATTTCATGCCGACAAATCGGTTTTCCACCAGATCGAGACGGCCGACACCGTTTTCCCCGCCGAGCCTGTTCAAGGCCTGGAACAACGGCAGCGGGTCGAGTTGCTGACCGTTCAGGGCAACCGGATCGCCATTCTTGAACTCAAGCTCAATGTATGCTGGTTTATCGGGAGCCTGTTCAGGGGCTGCCGTCAGCTTGAACATCGCCGGGTCGGGTTCATTCCAGGGGTCCTCGAGGATTCCGCCTTCGAAACTGATATGCAGCAGATTCTCATCGGAGCTGTACGGTTTCTCCTTGGTCACCGGAATCGGGATAGCGTGCCTTTCGGCGAACTCCACCAGCTTCTGCCGGGAATTAAGATCCCACAGCCTCCAGGGGGCGATGATCTTCAGCTTCGGCGCCAGGCCGATATAGGCCAGTTCGAAGCGGACCTGATCGTTGCCCTTGCCGGTTGCACCATGGCTGACCGCATCCGCCCCCTCCGCCAGGGCTATCCGCACCTGCTCCTTGGCAATCAGCGGTCGAGCCAGGGAGGTGCCCAGCAGGTACGACCCCTCATAAATGGCGTTCGATCGGAAGGCCGGGAAAATGTACTCTTCGACGAATTCCCTCTGCAGATCCGAGACGATGACTTTCGCCGCGCCGGTTGCAAGCCCCTTCGCCCGAACCGCATCCCAGTCTTCCTCCTGGCCGATATCAGCCGAATAGGCGATCACCGGACATCCATACTCCTCAGCCAGCCACTTGAGAATGACCGACGTATCCAATCCGCCGGAATAGGCGAGGACAATCTTCTGTACATCCATAACTTTGTGCCTCTATATGTGAAAGGAAATGCAGGCGATTCCCTGCATTGGCAGACCCGTCAGGCGATACAATGCTCGAGAATCGCCTTGTGAATATGCATCTTGTTCTCTGCCTGGTCAAAAGCCACACATTGCGCCGATTCGAGCACCTCGTCGGTGATCTCCTCCCCGCGATGGGCGGGAAGGCAATGCAGAACGATGCTGTCGGCCGGCGCCCTGGCCATCAGCGCGGCGTTGACCTGGTAGCTGCTGAAAACCTTGAGGCGCTCCGCCTGTTCGTCTTCCTGCCCCATTGAAGCCCAGACGTCGACATTGACCACATCGGCACCGGCCACAGCCTGCATCGGATCACGAATCAACGAAATCGGGCGGATGGCCTCGGCCCGACTGCTTGCAAGAATCTCCGCATCGGGTTCGTATCCCTCCGGGCATGCCAGGACCAGTTCGAAACCAAATTTGCCGGCAGCCTGTATCCAGGAATTGGCCATGTTGTTGCCGTCTCCGATCCAGGCAATTTTCAGGCGCTCAAGGGTGCCTTTCTTCTCGTGGACAGTCATAATGTCGCTGAGTATCTGGCAAGGATGGTGGAGATCCGTCAGGGCATTGATCACCGGCACGGAACTGTAGGCGGCCAGTTCATCGACCACCTGCTGGCCGAAGGTTCGCACGACCATCGCGTCGACATATCTCGACATCACCCGGGACATATCCTTCAACGGTTCGGAACGCGCAAGCTGGGTGTCACGGGCCGAGAGAAAGATTACCTGGCCGCCGAGACCGTACATCGCCGCCTCGAAGGAAACCCTGGTTCTGGTTGAGGGCTTTTCGAAGATCAGACCGATCATGCGGCCTCTCAGCTGACGGTGGACAACACCTTCCGCCCGTTCACGTTTGAGTACGAGTGCTCTTTCAACCAGGGCCTGCAGCTCGATTTTCGTATAATTTTCCAGTGATAGTAAATGCTTTGCCATAACCGCCATTCAAAGTGGAAACTCGCCGGATTACGCCTTCGTCATGCATCTCCCCTCACTGTCCACGACTGACCGCAAAGGAGAAAAGGAATATTTTTACCTGAAAGGCAGGGTCTTTGCAAAGATTTTTCCCTGCCCACTCTGCTCACCCTTCCTGCCCGCGGCCCTCGGTGGACAATTCCCCGAGCGCATCGGTCAGGCTGCCGACAAAGCGATCTATCTCCTCTTCGCTGACAATCAATGGCGGGACAAAGCGCAGGGCCGTATTTCCGGCAAAATTGCAGAGCATTCTCCTTTTGAACAAGGTGTTGACAATCTCAGTGCCAAAGGGAATTCCTTGTTCCGTCAGAACCAGCCCCAGGATCAGCCCCATTCCCCTTACCCCTGCGACAAGATCTGGAAAACGCTCCACCAGACTCCGCAGCTTTTCCTGGAAATAGAGTCCCCGCCTCTGCACACCAGGCAGGAAACCATCTGCCATGACGGTCTGCAGGCAGGCCACGGCAGCCGCAGCCGCCACCGGATTGCCCCCGAACGTCGAGGCATGAGACCCTGGAGTAAAAGAACTGGCGATGGAATCGGTTGTCAGCATTGCCCCAATCGGCATGCCATTTCCCAGGGCTTTGGCAACCGTCATGATGTCTGGCTGGATGCCCAGCTGCTGGTAGGCGAACAGGGTGCCCGTCCGCCCTATGCCGGTCTGCACTTCATCAAAGATGAGCGTGAGATCGTATCTCGAGCAGAGGTCACGAATCCCCTGCAGGTAAGCGATCTCCAGCGGCCGCACCCCTCCCTCTCCCTGCAGCGGTTCACAGAGGATGGCACAGGTCCGGCTGCCGATCAGGGCCTCGATGGCCGTCAGGTCCCCGAACGGGGCATGGATGAATCCTTCCGGCAACGGCTCGAAGCCCTTGTGGAATTTGGACTGGCCGGTAGCGGCGACGGTCGCCAGGGTGCGACCATGAAACGAGCCGGCCAGCGAAATGACCTGATACCGCCCTTCACCGCCATGGATGCGGGCCAGTTTGATCGCCGCCTCGTTGGCCTCGGCACCGCTGTTGGCGAGGAACACCCTGTCGGCAAAAGAGTTGGCCACAAGCAGCTCGGCCAGGCGGGTCTGTGGTTCCGTATTGTACAGGTTCGATACATGGACCAGCGTTGCCGCCTGCCCGCAGATCGCCGCCGTCACCGCCGGATGGCAATGGCCGAGAGCGCAGACGGCAATCCCCGAGAGGAAATCAAGGTATTCATGCCCATCGGCATCCCACAGGCGACACCCTTCTCCTCTGATCATCGCGGCCGGATATCTCGAATAGGTGCCGATAAAGACCCGGTCCGCTCTGGCTTTCAGTTGCTCGTTGCTTGTCATCAGTATATCTCCGTGCCCACTCCTTCCCGAGTGAACATCTCCAGCAAGATTGCATGCTCGACTCTGCCGTCGATTATGTACGTCTTGGCAACGCCGCGACTCAGGGCCGCCTCGCAGCAGCGGACCTTGGGGATCATGCCGCCGGACAGCGTACCATCGGCGATCAGCGGCTCGAGGTCCTGCCGCGACAACGAGGCAATCAGTTTCCCCGCCTTGTCTTTGACTCCGGCGACATCGGTCAGCAGCATCAGTTTTTCAGCCGCCAGTTCGCCGGCTATCGCTCCGGCCACCAGATCAGCGTTGATATTGAAGGCCTGCCCATCTTCGCCGACTCCCACCGGGGCGATCACCGGGATGAAATCGGCCTGGGACAGGCTTTTCAGGACATCCGAATTGATCTTCGTCACCTGCCCGACCCGGCCTATATCGATCAGCTCAGGCGGCGACTCGTTGAGATCCTCCGACTGCGCCCTGCTGCTCATCTGTAGTTTCCGGGCACACACCAGGTCCCCGTCACGCCCCGAAAGACCGACCGCCTTGCCGCCGCAATGATTGATCAGGCCGACGATCTCCTTGTTGACCTTACCGACCAGAACCATTTCCACCACATCCATGGTCTCACCATCGGTGACCCGCATCCCCTGAACGTAGCTTGGCTTGATGTACAGGCGTTCGAGAAAACGTTTGATCTGCGGGCCGCCGCCGTGAACGATAACCGGGTTGATGCCGATATGTTTGAGCAGTATGACATAGAGGGCTAAC
>CAYYWK010000016.1:0-15002 GCA_964475345.1 uncultured Desulfobulbus sp. | reverse complement strand
TTCCGCAAAGGTTGCTGAAACTGGCTGAAGTTCGATGGTAATCAGAAAAAAAAATGAGTTGATGGTCCGGCCATACTATTTTTCAACAGGTTTGAGGGGGGTGATGCCACCACCATAGATATCTGCAAATACTCTGGTAAAAACCGCCCCGAAAATAAAGATCTGGGCCAGGAAATATATCGCGATGAGCAGCAATGCAACTGCTCCCACTGCATCAAATACTGATCCAAATTTTGAGTTAGAAAGGTACCATCCCAATCCTCTGGTTCCTTCCATCAAGAGTGTTCCCGTCACAACCGCTCCTATGAAAGCGTCAAACCAACTGACCCGTGCGTTGGGCAGTAACTTGAATACGATGGTAATGCCCACGATACTGATGGCCAGATTGACCCAAAAGTTGAAAAAAGAGCTGGTTAGGTTAATCTGGAGTATTGATTCCAAGAAACCGACCGAAATGAAAGCCAGGGAGGTGAACATGACAAAGATTCCAACACAGAAGACCGTAATAAAAGAAAACAGACGGTTTAAGAGAAAAGTTTTTGTCTGACCTTCAGAAGTGGGTGGTATTTTCCATATTGTATTCAACGCGTATTGAAGTTTGAAGAATAACAGCGAAGCGCCAAAAAGCATGGCGCTGGAACTGACGAAGCGCTCAAAAATGGTCCCATTTGATGAACTCTTGGAAATTGCCTCGAGCATGACCAATAGCAGTTCTGCGACATCGACGCCCAATATTTTCTCTATCTCAGCGAACATGTATCGCGTGACCAACGCATTATCTATAAAGATCCCTGAGAATTCAAAGGCAATGTAGATGTTTGGGATCAGGGAAAACAACGAATAATACGAGATCGCTGCTGCGAAGTGGTTTGGTTGGTCAACAACGTAGGTGCGGTATATCTCTTTGCCGAAATTCCGAATCGAAATAAACATGCCCATGATAATGCTCCTTGTACACCTGCGGACTACCGTGAAACATTGTTTTCGGCTTTGGAGACCGAACCCAGTGCCCCAGCCATGACGACATGAACGCGGTTGGTCAAAAGCACTGAAAATTGTTGAAAAAGCATATCGCCAAGGCATACTACAGCCTTTCGCCCTCCAGGGCAACTTTCCGGTTGGAATTGGTTTCTTAAGTCGCCTCCGAATGAACCATTCTTTTGGAATGAATTGTTTATTTCAAAAAATTGACATGAGAGTTGGAAGTACTGAACACGATCACCTGATTGGCTGAATGACTGCAACAATGCAGCCTTAACGATTTTCTTGAAAAGACGTTTGTTTTCATATAGTCTGATGCAGTTTGCATTGGGAGCAACCATTTAACCGATTCAACGATTTGTACGACCTGGTAACATAACTGATGAGACTTTTGCTGGTAGAAGATGAAAAGAAAGTTGCAAATCTTATCAAAAAAGGCCTGGAAGAAGAAGGATACGCAGTAGACCTTGCATCAGATGGTCAAACAGGGCTCTCCATGGGGCTTGATGGTGTTCATGATGTCATCATTCTGGACATTAATCTCCCGGTTATGAGTGGGCTGGAAATCTTGAAGAACCTGCGCCGGGAAAAAATTTCAACACCAGTTCTATTGCTTACCGTCAGGGCAACCATTGAAGACAAAGTCATAGGTCTTGACACTGGAGCCGACGATTATTTACCTAAACCTTTTTCCTTCCAGGAACTTCTTGCGCGAGTCAGGGCTTTGATGCGAAGAAGAACGGATTCCGAACCGCCCATCCTGAAAATTGTCGATCTCACGCTTGATCCCGCCAAACGTATAGTTACTCGGGGTGACCATCTTATTGAATTAACTTCCAAGGAATTTGCGTTGCTTGACTATTTTATGCGCAACCAAGGACGAGTTCTCACCAGAGGTATGATTACAGATCATGTCTGGGACTACAACTATGAAACGGCAACGAATGTCATTGATGTGTATATCAATCGTCTGAGAAATAAAATTGACAGTGGGCATGAGCCAAAGTTACTTCACACGATACGAGGTTCTGGGTACGTCCTCAAAGTGAAATAAATCATGCTTATCCGATCAATAGGCGCCAAGCTGACCATCTGGTATACCGGCCTTCTCTGCCTGACTTTTCTTCTCGTAGGCACTGTCTCCTATGGGCTGTTGGCATACAGCCTGTCTCAAGATATCGATTATGCACTCACCGGTGTTGCCGAGGTCATGGTGCACCAGGCTCAAGAAAGTGGAGATAAGTATTTCCAACCCGATATTGACGAATTATTTCGGCAGTTTTTTGGTTTCTCGCCACTTGAGCGCCAAATCGACATATTTGATCCGCGTGGTCAGCTCGACAGGCAGCAGAGAATGAGAAGCCGTTCGATGGACATCCCTTTGAGCAGCAAGGCATTGCAGGCGGCATCGCAGGGAACGTCGACTTTTGAAACAGTTGAGGCAGATGAAGCTTACCCGCTCAGAGTTCTCACAATGCCGGTGATTAAATCTGGGCGAGTCGTTAATCTCGTTCGGGTTGGTTTGTCGCTTGAAAATATGTACAAAACAAGGCAGCGGTTTTTATTGATAATGGGCGGCGTGCTTCCCTTTGCTCTACTCCTGTCTGGCGGAGGAGGATGGTTGCTCGCCAGGCGGGCATTGCGTCCGGTCGACAAGATGACCCGGACTGCCCAGAAAATCAGTGGAGAACATGTAAACACGCGGCTGCATGTGACTGGTAGCGGCGACGAATTGGACAGGCTGGCGAAGACACTCAACGATATGCTGGACAGACTTGACGATGCGATTCATCAGATGCGCCGATTTAGTGCTGACGCATCCCATGAACTGCAAACTCCCCTGACCATCCTGAAGGGTGAGATGGAAGTTGCGCTGCGTCACCAGAGAACCCCTGAGGAATACCAGCAGGTTCTATCAAGTGGGCTCGAGGAGATTGGTCGAATAAACCACCTGGTAGAGGGATTGCTCCTGCTGGCTCGTGCCGATGCCGGCGTGCTTCAGCTTGACCTGCGGAAGGTCGACTTGAGAGAGCTCTCACAAGAGGTCCTGGATAACATGCAACTGATTGCAGATGCTCATGCAGTAGAACTCTTAGACGATATGAAGGAAGCCGTTTATGTAAATGGAGATCGAGAGCATCTGCGAAGATTGGTGCTCAATCTTGTTGATAACGGCATCAAATACACCCCTTCTGGAGGCAGTGTCAGAATATCCCTGAGATTAGATAAAAATTGGGCCACCCTGGATATCACCGATACCGGTATTGGCCTTACTGCTGACCAGCAGCAGGAAATTTTCAGCCGATTCCACCGGACCCCGGAAGCTCGACTGAGAGATGGGAAAGGCGCCGGTCTTGGCCTCAATATAGCACGTTCCATTGCCGGGGCGCACGGCGGGAAGATCACCGTTGCGAGTTCTCCCGATAAGGGTGGCAGCACTTTTTCATTCAGCCTGCCTGCAATTTCCCCCTGATTTTCCCTTATTCAAATGTATCACTTATAGTGGGTATTGGCTTTTCCAGGCCTTCTGCGCCTGGGGTAGACGGTGGAAAAGTCAGCCGGTCTACCGTTTGTTGAAGACAGTGCGCAGGACAGACACCCCGCAAAATTGCCGGGGGAGCTGTGTCCTCGTTGACGAGTTCACCTCACAGATTATGGCAGCGTGCGACGTCAAAGGGCATGCGACATTCGCCCCTGTTATTCTCATCGACCATGACCAGCGCATCTGGGCGATGCAACCGAGTCGACGGATCACGCCGTCGCGCTGGATTGTCACCGCCCTCGACCAGGCGATCGCCGTCCAGTTCGATCAGAATTTTTCACAGAAGATGCTGAACCCGATATACAGATGTATCCTCACCCTCTATGATGGGAATTGGAAAGAAATCTGCCGGGTGGCCGACCCCAAGGCGAGTACTGCCAAACGAATACTTGGCGTCGGCCCGGACGACTGGCACGTTGCATGCGGAAATCAGGCCGTGGCCGAGGTCGTCAGGCTGCCCGGCAGAGACAGGGAGGCGACTGGTCTGCTCGACAGGATACGGCAATTTTTCGCTTCCCGCGACATCGGCATCATCAGCCGGGGCAGCAGCGAGTTTCTGCCGGCACCGCAGGCCCTGGCAATGCTGCTGCTCTCAAAACTCACGGCGAGCCAAAGCGGCGGCGCCACCTGACGGCCGCGGAGGGCCGGCATGAACCCACCTGCACAAACGGCAACGATTATCGACCGCTATCTCGCCGGATTCCCAGAGGATTTCCGGGAAATCCTTGAAAAATCCGGTGCACGATCCAGGCCGCTGCTCCCGATGCCGTGGAAGCAATCAGATACGGAATGCCGATGTTCGTGCTCGATGGGAACCTGGTGCATTTCTGCGGTTTCAAAAATTGCATCAGGTTCTATCCTGCACCCTCCGGAATTGCAGTCTTTCACCGTGATCTGGCCGGTTTTGCGGCGGCCAAAGGCTCTGTCCGATTTCCGCTCGACAATCCGATCTCCTACGACCTGATCAGAAGGATCGTCGTGTTCAGGGCGAAAGAAAACCGCCAGCGGGCAGCAGGGGAAAGGAACACGCGACGTCCCTGTCCCGTTTCCGGAACCTCTGCGGCCGACTCCTGCGGTTTCCTGCCGCCAGCCAACATCGAACCGCACTCCGCATCACCCTTTTCATGCGGATGCAGAAGAAGTACAGTGGAAAAAAGCCGGTTGCACCAATCAGCCGCCGACGAGGAGGATGGATACGCACCCGGAAAAGCCGGATTGCCAGCAACTGACGACAGCCACGCAGAATTCGCACGCATTGCCGCCTCCCGGACGCAGAACCTGACACCCGCGGCCATAACCGGCAAGCAACAACCGAACAGGATGAACCCCCATGCAGCAGACCTGGCATGACCATCTGAGAGAGCATTTTTCCCAGGGATTCCCCGCTTTCTGCGGCTTTGAGGTGGTCCGAGTCGAGCAGGGCCTCTGCGAGTCCTCCCTGCAGGTGGGCGAGCAACACCGCCAGCAGGACGGTTTCGTCCATGCCGGGGTGCTGGCGACAATGGCCGACCACACCGCCGGTTATGCCTCGTTCACCACCGTCAACGAGGAATTCCGCATCCTGACCGTGGAATTCAAGATCAATTACCTGCGGCCGGCCCTTGGCCCGCTGCTGGTCTGCCGAGCAAGGGTGATCAACAACGGCCGGCGGATCAAGGTCGCCGAGGCCGAGGTGTGGTCAGTCGCAAACGGCCTCGAGAAACTTGCCGCCAAGGGGATGTTCACCCAGATGGCGGTGGCCGGAAGCGACCTGCAGCCGAACCCGGCCTCCCCGGCATGAACCCATTGACAATCTATCTTCCAGCGGCAGGGACGATGCGGTTGCTTCTGCTGCTTCTCGCCCTGCTGGCTGCGGCGTGGCCGGGCCTGCCTGGTTCAGCGGCGGCAGAAACCGTCGAACTGGCCATCGAGGACGCCTGGGAGCCATACGCCAACCCGGACGGAACCGGCATGTCGGGCGAAATCGTCACGGCCGCCTTCCGGGCCGTCGGCATAGCGGTGAAGCTGCAGGTCCGCCCTTACGCGCGGGTGCTCGTCGAGGTCAGGGACGGCAGGTTCCCGGGCGGGCTGAATGTGGCCAGGGAACCATCCACCGCCCCGGATTTCCTGTGGGGCCAGGAGATGCTGTTCCAGGCCGACGCCCATTACTACCACCACATCGAGCGGCCGCTTGCCGCGCAATCGGCCGCCGGACTGCGCAACGGCGAGCGGATCGGAGTGATCAGGGGCTACGAATACGGCGAACAGTTCTTTCGCAACAACGCAATCAGCAAGGAGTGGGTATCCCGGCACGACCAGAACATCAGCAAGCTGCTGGCCGGACGGGTCGACGCGATCATCATGTTCGACAAGACGGCCAACCTGCTGCTGGCGGAAAACGACCTGGAACGGCAGATCGTCCCCGCCTTCCCCTGCGAATCCAGCCTGATTTATGTCGCATTTTCCCTCAAGCACCCCAGGGCGGCCTATTTCGCCGGCAGACTCGATGAGGGATTGCGGATCATCAAGGCCAACGGCACCCATGCGGCCATTACCGCCAGATACTGAGAAAACCCGGAAATCATGCCGCATCGCCTGCGCCTGAAGGCAACCCGGGTTGCACCGGATGAACCCGCCCACACGAAAAGGAAGCTCCCATGTACCGTTACCTGTTCGGCCCCGTCCCCTCCAGACGACTGGGCATGTCGCTCGGGGTCGACCTGGTCCCGAAAAAAGTCTGCTCGCTGGACTGCGTCTACTGCGAGGTGGGAGAAACGAACACCCTCACCGTCGAACGCAGGGAATACATCCCCTACGCCGATCTCATCGATGAACTGACGGATTTCTTCGATTCAGGCAACCCGGACCCGGACCACATCACCTTCTCCGGCTCCGGCGAACCGACGCTGAACAGCCGCATCGGTGACGTCATCGTCTTTCTCAAAGAGATAATGCCGCGGGTCACGATCGCGGTGCTGACCAACGGCACCCTTCTCCACCTCCCGGAAGTGCGCCAGGCCCTGCTCGCCGCCGACGTGGTGCTGCCCTCGCTTGACGCCGCAACCCCGCGCGCCTTCCGGCGCATCAACCGCCCAGAGCAATCGCTGTCGCTTGCCGGATACATTGACGGTCTTGTGGCTTTCAGCAACGAATTTTCTGGAAAGATCTTCCTCGAGGTTTTCCTCCTGCCCGGCTACAACACTGGAGAAGAGGACATCTTCGCACTGAAGGAGGCCATCCTGCGGATACGGCCCGACGCCATCCAGCTCAACACCCTCGACAGGCCCGGGGTGCTGCAGGATCTGCGCAGCGCAACCGCAGAAGAACTGCAGCAGGCCATACACCTGCTCGGCCTGCCGCACATCGAGATCATCGCCTCGGCGGCGCAGCGACAGTCCGGTTCCGCCTATCGCCGGGACACGGAGGCGGCCATCGTCGGAACCCTTTCCCGCCGCCCGTGCACTCTGGAGGATCTCTCGGAAATCCTCGGCCTGCATGCCAGCGAGATCAAAAATTACCTCGATGTTCTGGCCGGCCAGGGCCTTGTCGAGGCAGTCCGCCAGGAAAGGGGAATTTTTTATAGAAAACCTGCAACATCCGGTCAATAATTGGTATAATCCCATAATCGTCGCGAATCTGATCCGTCGCCTGTTGCAACGCCCCCGTGGCCGGGGCGCGCTTTCCTGTTGGACGAACATCTGCACCGGAGGGGAAAATGAGTGATTGCGAATGTCTGAAAGGATGCATCTTTTTCAACGACAAGATGAAGGATGTCGGTGGTATAGGGGCAATGTTCAAAAAAAGATACTGCCTCGGCGACAACACTCAGTGTGCCCGCTACATGGTCTTCAAGAAACTCGGCAAACCGGCGGTCCCTTCGGACCTCTATCCAAACCAGCAGGACCGGGCGAAACAGCTCCTTGCCGGGCGGTGAACCCTCTGCCGGCATTCAGGCCTGCCGGGCAACGTCATGAATCGCTGAGCATGTCGCGCAGACCTATCCGGCAGCCCGAAATCCGCCGCAGTCGACCGGGAGCAACCCCGCCAGCTGTGGTCCACGACACGCTTCAACTTGAGCGGGTACCTTAACTACGCCAGCGATGCTCCTCAATACCCTGTTCAGATACTGGACGTACCGCCTGTTTGCGCCGGGTGTCGTACTCCGCCAGACCTACGAGGCATTCCGTGAACTGCTGGTTCACGACAGCCGCTGCCATGAATTGATGGCCGACCTGGAGGCCCTGTACTACCAGGGCATCAGGGAGGATTTCTGCCGGATCGCCGAGCGCTACGGCAAGCTGGCCGAGAGCGTCGAGGGCATGGTGAGCTGCCTTGAGAGGATGGCGCCCGCCTCCCATGTCACGCTGCGGGAATACTACCGCAAGTTCGATTTCTACAGCCGCCTTCTGCTGGCCCCGCCTGCGGTGGATTTCGGCCCGCCGTTCACCCTGCCGCTTGACGGCGGCGGCGCAACCAGACCAGAACTGGCCGGGACCAAAGCCGCCAACCTGGTCTCCATCGCCGCCGGGTTGCAGCTGCCGGTGCCTGCCGGCTTCGTCATCACCGTCAACAGCTTCAACTACCTGCTCGAATACAACGACCTGCGCGGCGCGATCAACAGCCTGCTGGCGCAGCTCGACCCGACAGCGCCCGGCGCACTGGGGAACATCTCCGCCCGGCTGACGGGGATGATCGAGACTGCCGAAATTCCCCCGGCCGTCATTGAGGCGATCCGCTCGGCCCAGGCCGCCCTTTTCGGCGCACGGGCAGAAACGGTGCGGATGATCGCCCGCAGCAGCGCTGTCGCCGAAGACGGGGAGATCTCCTTCGCCGGCCAGTATGCCTCGATTCCCGAGGTCGCTATCGACTCCCTGCCGGCCGCCTACCTGTCTGTGCTCGCCAGTAAATACCGGCCGGAGGCCCTGGCCTACCGGATCCATTCCGGCTTCAGCGACGAGGAGACGCCGATGGCGGTGCTGGTCATGGAGATGGTCGACGCCGTGGCCGGCGGCGTCATCTACACGGAGCAGCCGGACAGGCCGGAGGAGCGGCAGATCCGGATACACAGTGTGCGGGGACAGGGAGAGGGACTGGTCAGCGGCCGCCTGGTGCCGGAGGTGGCGGCAGTCGACAGGGATTCCTTGACGCTGCTGCCCCCGGCTCAGGACGAGAATTCCACTGCCACCGGCGGACCGCCGCTGCTCTCCCCAGGCCAGGCCGAAACGCTCGCCGGACTGGCGTTGCGGATAGAACGCCACTTCGGCGCTCCCCAGGATATCGAATGGGCGATGCCACCGGATGAAGGCTTCGTTTTCCTGCAGAGCCGGCCGCTGGCGACCGAATTCGAGAACGCGGCAACACCGCAAAACCCCGGGCAGGAAGATATCGTTCCGGACTGCCGGATCCTGCTGCAGGGCGGGACGACCGCCTCGCCAGGTCAGGCTGGCGGCCCGGTCTGGCGCGTTGACCGCGACCACCCTGTGGAGGAGGCCCCCGCCGGAGCCATCCTGGTGGTCCGGGAAACCCCGCCCTCCCTGGTCAGGGTGCTGAACCGGGTGGCAGGCGTGCTTGCTGAACTTGGCAGCGTGGCCGGCCACTTCGCCACCGTCTGCCGGGAGTTCGGCGTCCCGCTGCTCTGCGGCCTGGGTGACGGGCTCGTCGTGCTGCAGCACGGGCAGGCAGTGACGATGCTCGCCGGCAGAAAGGTGGTCTGCGAGGGGGACGACCTGCCCTTTTCCCCCGCCATGCCGGCATATCAGAGCCAGTCCCGCCTCCCCTACTTCCGACGGCTGCGCAGACTGCTGGACGGCATAACTCCACTGGCGCTGATCGACCCTGTGGCGGAGAATTTCGTCCCCGAGGGCTGCCGCTCCTTCCATGACATCATCCGCTTCTGCCACGAACAGGCGGTGCGGACCATGTTCTCGCTGGGCGACCGCCTTGGCAAGCCAGGTCGCGGTCGTCGCCGGCTGCAGTCGGAGCTGCCGTTTTCGATCTTCATCGTCGACGTCGGTGGCGGCCTGCACAGCGATGCCGCCGCAAGCGATGCCGTCGGCGTCACGGAGGTGGCCTCGCGGCCCTTCATCGCCCTCTGGCAGGGACTGACTCATCCCTCCGTTCCCTGGCACGACCGGCCGCATTTCGACTGGAAGGATTTCGGGGAGGCCGTGATGGCCGGAGGCATTTCCGCCGTTGATTCGCCGGAATTCGCCAGTTATGCTGTGCTGGGAGCCGACTATGTCAACCTGATCATGCGTTTCGGCTACCATTTCACGCTGGTCGATGCCCTCGCAGGTTCGGACAGTGCCAGCAATTACTGCCAGTTCCGTTTTGCCGGCGGCGGCGCGGATTTCGAAGGCCGCCTGCTGCGGCTGCAGCTGATCGCCACCCTGCTGGAGCGGACCGGATTCACTGTGGAGTCCAGGGGCGACCTGCTCGATGCCAGGCTGCCGGCCTGCGCCGCTGCAGACATGCAGGCTCCGCTGCAGACCCTCGGCCGGCTGCTGGGGGCAACCCGGCTGATGGACATGACGCTGCAGGACGAAGCCGACGTCAAGCGGTATATCGAAGATTTCATCGCTGCATCAGAAGGATAGCCACCATGACCTACAGCGTTACCTGGTTGACGAGCCAGCTGGCCTGCGGCTCGGCGCCGATGTCCTACGACGACCTCGACATCATCAGGCAGCAGGGGATCGACGCCATCGTCAACCTCTGCGGCGAGTTCTGCGATCTGCACCAGATCGAGCAGGAATCGGGTTTCGAAGTGCATTACCTGCCGATCCCCGACGAGTGCGCCCCGGACATGCGGCTGATGGAGGCGGCGCTGGACTGGCTGGACGAGGCCCTCTACCTCAAAAAGAAGGTGCTGATCCACTGCCGCCACGGCCTCGGCCGCACCGGCACCTTCGTTTCCGCCTACCTGCTGCGCCGTGGGTTCGGCCTCAAGCTCACCGAGAAGAAGCTGAAATCGGCGCGGATGAGCCCCGGCAGCTTCAGCCAGTGGCGGCTGCTGCGCAAGTACGAGAAGGAAAAAGGCCGGCTGCAGGCCGCCGAGCCGAGCCTGGAAAACCGGGCGACCGTCGACCTGCAGCCGTTTCTCGGCGAATTCGCGACGCTCATCCGGGAGGCGGAGGCGGCGGCCCGGTCCGCGGGGGTCGATCCGCTCGCCGTTGACGTCGCCAGCTGCTGCCACAGCTCTTTCGAACTGGAACTGATCGAGGCGGTGCACCTCAGCCACTCGCTGAACAGGGAGCTCAGCCGCGAGGGCCGCACCGCTGCCATCGAGCGGGCCGTTGCCGCCACCACCTTCCTGAGGGACCTGCAGACAGAGACGGGATGCAGCCAGAAAGAGGCGGCGCAGCAGCTGGCGGACGCCGGCCGGCTCACCTGCCCGCTGCTGGCGGAAGGGAACTGCGCCGTCCTCGAGCACCGGCCCCTGCGCTGCCGCTCCGGTATCGACCCGCAAACGACCGCACGGCACCGTGAAGCTGTTCGCACGGCCTCCCGGCAGGTATTCCTGGCCCTGACCGGCGAATTCTCGCCGACAGCCGAGATGCGGTTCTCGATCTTCGACGCCGTTTCCGGCCGCTTCGTCCAGCAGTATTTCCAGATGATGCTGAAAGATCCCGACAACAACGATGCTTCAGCCCAAACCCAGTCCTGACAAGTGAACGATGCGATAACATCCGCCGCCACAACCAGCATCGGCATCTTCCTGTTCCCGGAGATCGAGGTGCTGGACTTCGCCGGCCCCTTCGAGGTGTTCACCACCGCCTCACGCGTTGCCGCCCGCCAATCCGCGGGGAGCGAGCCGATCTTCAGGGTCTTCTCGGTTGCGGACGCAGGCGAACCCGTCCGGGCCCGGGCCGGATTACGAATAGTCCCTGATTTTACCTTTGCCGATGACCCGCACATCGATCTGCTGGTGATTCCCGGCGGAGTGGTGACCGGGGAGATGGAAAAAAGCGAGGTTTGCCGCTGGATCAGGACGACGGCGGCAGCCTCGGCAATGGTCGCATCCGTCTGCACCGGTGTCTTCCTGCTGGCCACAGCCGGGGTCGTCTCCAGTCACCGGGTGACCACCCACTGGGAGGATATCGCCGAACTGGCCGCGCTTTTCCCCAGTCTTCACGTCATCGAAGGCGCACGCTGGGTCGACGAGGGGACGATTGTCACCTCGGGCGGCATCTCGGCCGGCATCGACATGAGCCTGCACCTGGTGGAAAGGCTTGCCGGTCGCGAACTGGCAGTGGCGACAGCCCGGCAGATGGAGTACGACTGGCGGCAGACCGGCTGATCGGGAACGCCGATAACCACCTGTTCAGGACAGTCTTCGGAAAGCCACCTTTCAGCCGGCCAGCAGAATCCAGGCCGCCAGCACCGCCATGCTGACCAGGGTCACCGGAATGCCGGTCCTGGCATGTTCGGAGAAGGTGACGACCACCCCTTCCGCCAGCGCCTGCTCGACGACGATCAGGTTGGCGATGGAGCCCAGCAGGATGAAATTGCCGGCGAAGGTGCTGGAGACGGCGAGAATGTACCAGAGGTGGGTATCCCCGGGCTGGAGGAACTGGATCAGCAGCATCACCGCCGGAACGTTGCTGAAGACGTTGCTGAGCACGGCCGACAGGCCGGCCAGGGTGAAGGGCTCGTTGAGATGGATGCCCGCCGTTTGCAGCTGCTCCAGCAGCCGGCCCGGCAGATCGCCTGCCGAAATGCCGTGGACGACGATGAACAGCGCGCAGAACAGCGTGATCAGGTGCCAGTCCACCAGGCCGAGGATGCGGCGGGTATCGTTGCGGCGGCTGCACAGCAGCAGGCCGGCAAGGCCGATGGCCGAGACCTCCCGCGGCACCGGGGTGAAAAAGAGGACGATCAGGGCGGCAACCGCCACCAGCCCCTTTGCAGTCTGCCCGCGGTGGAAATCCGGCCAGGCGGCCCGCCGGTCGATGACGGCGGTGACGCTCTCCGGGCCGGCACTCATCCGGCGGCGATACAACAGCACGATCAGCAGGAAGCCGGCGATAAGCGCCAGCAGCGAAGGCGGCAGGCACCATAGCAGGAAGCCGGCGAAGTCCAGCTGCGCGCTCTGGCCGATCAGCATGTTCTGGGGGTTGCCGATGATGGTCGCCGCCGAACCGATGTTGCTGGCAACCGCCAGGCCGAGCAGGAAGGGAAGCGGGTTGAGCCGTGCCGCCACCAGGCCGCGGACCAGCACCGGGGTGAAGGCCAGGCAGACGATGTCGTTGGCCAGCAGGGACGACAGCACCGCCGCCAGCAGCATCGACATCGCCAGGAACAGCCGCGGCCGGTGCAGCAGGCCGATGATCCTCCCCGCCGCCCAGGCGTAGAAACCGCCGAGCCGCAGCTGGGCCGAGATCACCATCAGCGAGTAGAGCAGCAGGATGGTCGGGAAATCGATGGCGGCGACCGCCTCGGCGGTGTCCATGACCCCCGTCACCACCATCGCGATCGCCCCCAGCAGGGCGATGCCGGTGCGGTCGATGGCCAGACCCGGCAGGCGGCCGAAAGCGATACCGAGATAGGTCAGGATAAAGAGGATGGCAGCGGTCAGGGAGGTATCCGGCATGGGCTGCTCCCGCTTATTCCTGCTTTTCCGCAAGCGGCAGCGGATCCACCGGTTTGCGCCCCGCCCGCAGGCGGTTGAGGAGGATGACGCTGCCGACCACCAGCATCCCGCCCAACCAGAACCGCCAGCCGGCGGGGTCGCCGAGGAAGGTGATGCCGATGACGGCGGTGAAGATCACCTCGCTGGACATGAACACCCCGCCCTCCCAGCCGCGGCAGTAGAGGAAACCGTGGTTCATCAGCAGCTGGGCGGAGAGCGAGGAGAGGATGATGCCGGCAATCAGCGCCACCTCCACGCCCTGGTCGGGGAAGGTTGGGTCCGCCAGGTACGGCGGCGCGGTGACGATGGCACAGACCGTGCAGAAATAGAGGTAGATGGTCACCGAACCGTTGTCGCGGCGCAGCTTCTGGATAAGCGTCATCGCCAGGCCGGCGAAAATCCCGCCGAACAGGGCGATGGCCTGGCCGGTGATGCTGCCGGTGAGGCGGAAATCAAAGAGGATGCCGACCCCGGATAACACCAGCAGCAGGCAGAAGGCTTCCCAGCGGCTGATCGCCTCCCGCAGCAGGAGATAGGAGAAGATCGCGGCAAAGGCCGGATAGGAGAAAAAGATCACCATCGCCGTCGACACCGGCAGCAGACGGATGGCCATCACCATCGACAGGAAGGCCACCGCCCCGGCGCAGCCGCGGATCACCAGCAGCGGCAGGTTGCGGCCCCTGAAGATGTTGCGGCGGCGCCCGAAGAGCAGCTGCAGCATGACCATCCCGCCGAAGGAACGGTAGACGGCGATGTCCCATGTGGAATATTCCGGGCCGATCAGATTTCTGCAGATGTTGCGCAGCGCATACATCATCGCCGCCGAGAGCATGAAGAGCGGCCCCGCCACCGCCGCGTCCAGGTGCGCCAGCCGCCTGTTCATCGTCCCGTCATCCTCTCAGTCCACGCTCTCATCAGCTGCAGTCTCTTGTTTTTCCTGCCGGCCATGCCACGACCCTCTCTTCCGCATGCTCCTTTTACCCCCGGTCGGTGCCGATTCACATCAAAAAACGAGGCCAAGGTTGCATTAATTGTTTATTTCCAGCTAGTATACTTCTTGACAAGGCGGGGTCCGGCGTGTAACTGAAGGAGCGCTCCACCCGGCCGGGCCGTCTCCCCAGGCGGACCCTGTCGCTGACGATGAGCAGTGTATTTTCAACCGTTTACCCGGCATACCTGCTGTGCCGCCACCTGTTCCACTGCTGTCCGGCCTCCCAGTCGACCGGACATTCTCACTTGGGGGATGGATGATTGAAAAGCATCGTCGTCGAGTTGTCCCACGTCACTAAATCCTTTTCCGGCCTCGTCGCCCTCGAGGACTTTTCCCTGTCCGTCTATGATGGTGAATTCCTTACCCTGCTCGGCCCTTCCGGCTGCGGCAAGACCACCGTCCTTCGCCTGATCGGGGGGTTCGAGAGCGCCGACGGCGGGACCGTCGCCATCGACGGCAGAAACGTTCACGGCGTGCCGCCGGAGGCCCGCACCGTCAACACGGTCTTCCAGAGCTACGCCCTCTTCCCGCACATGAGCGTCTTCGACAACGTCGCCTTCGGGCTGCGGATGTCGGGCACCCCGGAAAGCGACATCGCCCGCATAGTCCTCGAGGCGCTGCGCCAGGTCCAGCTGGAAGGCATGGAGAAGCGGCGGCCGGCTGAACTCTCCGGCGGCCAGCAGCAGCGGGTGGCGATCGCCAGGGCCATCGTCAACAAGCCGCGGGTGCTGCTCCTCGACGAACCGATGTCGGCGCTCGATTACCGCCTCCGCAAGCAGATGCAGAAGGAGCTCAAGCAGTTGCAGCAGCAGCTCGGGATCACCTTCGTCCTGGTCACCCACGACCAGGACGAGGCCTTCACGATGTCCGATCGGGTG
>CAYYWK010000015.1:0-15479 GCA_964475345.1 uncultured Desulfobulbus sp. | reverse complement strand
GTCCTGTGGGCTGAATGACCTGCAGGTGCTGGAGGATGGCCGCTACGCTGTCGCCGGTGCCGTAATCGACGGCATAGGCGAAAAGGCGCTGGTTGCCATGGTCAACGGCACCGGCGGGCTTGATCGCTCCTTCGGCAAGGACGGCAGCGTCATCCTCGCTCTTGATTACCCGACAGCGGCGAAGGCCCTCGAAATCCTCCCGGAAGGAGTGCTGCTGGGAGGCTACAGTGTCAAGGACGGTCTGAAGGCTGCCAGTATGTATAAACTTCTTGGTGATGGTTCCCTCGATCAGTCTTTCGACGAGGATGGCGAACTTCGCATCGAGAATGCCGGCAATGAGACGGATCTCAATGATATGGTGCGCCAGAGTGACGGTCTGACCACGTTTGTCGGCACCGCCAGCAATGGCAGCTACAACGAGGTGCTCCTTGGCCGGATCGATGATGCCGGGTTGCTCGACGCCGGTTTCGGATCGGCAGGCATCGTTCGCAACGATCTGGGGGCCGAAGGCAGAGGGTATTCACTGGTCATTGACGAAACCGGCTCTATCCTGGTTGCCGGGTCTGTTCTGGCCGGCAACGGCAGGGACGCTCTGTTGCTCCGGTACGGCATGCAGGGCAGCGAGCAGGAACAGGCGGACCTGCCCGCCTTCTCTGGAAAAGATGTCGCCGTCCCTCTCGTTGTGAGACTGGCGGGTCTCGCTGCCTGGACGATGACCAGTACGGCGATGGCCGCCGATGGAGAAACTGGCGAAGCTTCTTCCGGGACGGGGGAGGGAGGAAGCTATATTGCCGAGTCGGCATCCGTCTTTGACGATGAGAGCCTTGCCGTAGCCATGCTGGCCGACGGAAGCGTGCTGCTTGCAGGTTATGCCGACAACGGCAGCGACAGCGACTTCATGCTGATGCAGTTTTCCCCTGCTGCGGTCGATTCCCTGGCTGCGGCCGGCCAGGTAATGGGTGCCGAAACGAACGACAACTTCACTATCACGACCACTCCGGTAACGGCGATCACCCGTAACAGTGCGATGTCCGGCGGAAAAATCCGGGAAAGAACGTACAAGACCAGCTGCCAGGAAAACTGCGATACATCCTGTAAAGGCTCAGCCGATGCAACCTGCCTCGAAACCTGCATCAGCCAGTGCTCGGACAGTTCGACCGTCACCGCCCGCGGCGTCGTGTACGGGACTGCGCCGCATCCTGTATACCGGGCGGCAACCGGGGGGGATTCCAGCACTGATGATGGATCGACAACAGATACAACGACAGATGCAACGACAGATACGACGGCGAATGACGGCACTTCCACCTCGATCCTCCCGGACGTGGCTTTCGAGCAGGCGAACAATTACACGACGGTTCATTACGGCCAGACCAGCGATGGCACGGGAACCGGTTCCTTCGGCAGCCATATCCTCAACATCACCCCGAACACTCGATATTATTTCCGGGCGTACGCAGTGCTCGCCGATGACACGGTAATTTACGGCAACGAGCTCACCTTTGAAACCAGTGATGCCTGTTTTATCGCCACCGCGGCGTACGGCTCGATCCTCGATTCCCATGTGGTGCAGCTGAGGCAGTTCCGTGACAGGTTTCTGAAAAACAATGAGCCGGGGCGGCTGGCTATCCGCTTGTATTACAGGTTCTCGCCCGATCTGGCACAGATCATCGAAGACCATCCTGGTCTCAGGCCCGCTGCCCGTATGGCCCTTCTACCCTTTGTCGGCCTGAGTTCTATCATGCTGAATTTTGGTGCCGGCGGAGCAATCTTCATCGCTGCGCTGATGACGTTGTCCATTGCCGGCGTCTTTCTAGCTGTTCAATCAAAGGGGAAAATCCGTACACGATCATGATGAGAGCAATTTTGAAGAAACACACCGCACGATGCGCCAGCAGCTCGGGCTTCACGCTCATTGAACTGCTGGTGGTACTGGTCATCATCGGCATCCTGGCCGGCTATGTCGGTCCGAAGATCATGGGTCGGCCGGAGGAGGCCAAGCGGACAAAGGCAGCGATGCAGATCAAGGGAATAGAAACGGCCCTGGAACTGTATAAACTGGACAACGGTCTTTTTCCTTCGACCGAACAAGGCCTGCAGGCGCTGGTCGAACCGCCTTCTGTCGGTACCTTGCCTCGTAAATGGCGGGATGGCGGATACCTGGAAAAGTCTGTTGTCCCGAAGGATCCCTGGGGCAATGAATTTATCTACCTGAGTCCCGGCAGCCATGGTGATTTCGACCTCAGTTCCTACGGCATCGACGGTGAGGAGGGAGGAGAAGGGGATAACGCAGATATCAACAACTGGGAAATTGAATAGCGTACCGCACCGACCTGTCCGCCGTTTGTGGACGGTGCGGCAAGGATGTGCTTCCGGGATTCTGTCACTCGAGCGGGGGTATACACTCCTTGAGCTTCTCGTCGTTCTCGTCATTTTATCCGTCCTCATCTCCTTGGCGATACCTGCTCTGAAGAGAACGCTGTCAACGGATCCGCTCAAAATGACGGGCATAAAGGTCGCCGGTCTGGTCAAGGCGGTGCGGGAAAAGGCCGTCCGCGACCAGCAGGAGTATCTCATTGAGGTGAATTTTTCGGAAAATCAGATTGCCATCAGGGGCCCTGGGCGGCAGGTGCCTGAAGGGGAGGATGAGGAGTTGCGGGAGCGGAACACGCTGCGGATGCCTGAAAATGTCGATCTGGTGGATATCTGGGAGAAAAGCGCTGGCAGCCTGAGCGAGGGTGTCGCATTCATCCGGGTCGGCCGGCGGGGCTATCTGACCGAAACCATCCTTCATCTGTCTGATGGGGATGGCGTAATCGGGATGCGCTTCGCCCCTTTCCTGGACAAGGTCGATATTGTTACCGGCCGGATAGAGCCGCAATGAAACTGTTTTCTTCCCGGTATCTGTATTCGGCAGCAAGGGGCAAGGTGACGATCTCGGGGCCGGGTGGTTTTACCTTGCTCGAGGTGCTGGTGGCCATCGCCATACTGGCCATCAGCCTGACAACCATCTACGGTTCTCAGGCCAGAAGCCTGGCCTTGGGCTCGGAGGCGCAATTCCGCACTACTGCTTCGTTTCTGGCCGGCATGAAACTGGCTGAACTGGAAAGCGGCACGGTCGGTCTGGTGAACGACGCCGGGGACTTCGGGGATGAGTATCCCGGTTACACCTGGAAAACTTCCGTGGAAAGCGCCGTTCTGCAGGATGTCAGGGAATTCTCTGATATCGAGACGGATGTGCGCCGGGTCGAGGTCATCGTGAGTCGACAGGACCAGTATGTCTATGCGCTGCAAGCCTATATTGTTCCGGAAAGGCGGGAATGAGCGGATGGTTCGGAGAAGCAACCCGCAGGGTTTCACGTTGCTCGAACTGCTTGTGGCGGTGTCGATTTTTGCAGTGGTTATCTCCATGGTTTATGGGGCGTACAGGTCGACCTTCAGGATCACCAGCGACAGCGAGGCAAAGCTGCACTTCAGCGCCATGGCCCGGGTTGCCATGGACAGGATCACCGAAGACCTGGAGACTTTGTATACCGGTACCGGCGGGTACATGCTGGGTGTCCGTGAGGAAGGAAAAACCGGTCGGGCCGATCGACTGGTCTTTACCTCAACTACGCATCTTGCATTGAATGATGCCGACCTGCCGGCCGGCTATGCTGTGCTGAAGTATTCCCTAGAAACTGACGACGCGAGCGGGCTGCGGCGTCTTCATCGCAGCGATGTGCCCGCCCTTCCGGGAGTGTCGCCGGATGATGAGGAGAGTGGCAAGGGGGACGTTGTATGTGAGGAACTCACCGGCTTTGAACTCGAATATGTTGATGGACGGGGTGCAGAAAATGAGGGGTGGCAAAGCCATGACGATTCCCTCGACTGGAATGATGAGCTGATCCAGGGAAGGTACCCGGCTCTTATCCGGATCACCATGCAGTTTGCGGCCTCCGCTGATGACGGAGAAAGGGTCTCCTATCATACTGCCGTCGCCCTTCCTCCGGTTGAAGATGCTGGTGACCAGTGACCAGGTCGGATGGTGGTCGGAATAAGGTTTTACGCGATGACCGGGGGATGGCCCTGCTGGTCACCCTGCTGGTGATTGCCATCCTGGTGGTCGTGACACTCGAGTTTGCCCGTACCATGCGGCATCATTACCTGGTTGCCGACAACCTGGGAAGGAGCTACAGGCTGGACACGATCGCCAGGTCCGGTCTGGCACTCGGCAAATTGCTTCTTGAGAAAGACGGCAGGGACCAGGATCAGTCCGACAGCCTGCTCGACCGCTGGGCCATCAGTGATGCTTCCGATCTGTCGTCCTTTTTCAGCGATGGGACATTGTCTCTGCGGATTGTTGACCATGCCGGCAGACTGCAGATCAACAGTCTTGCCCTTGCCGGAAGCACCGGCGATGCGCTGCGGCAGGCCTTCCTGCAGTTGCTGACATCAGGTGTTATCGCAGTGGATAACGACAGTGCAGCAAGAACGATCGTCGACAGTGTCGTGGATTGGATCGACAATGACGATCAGGAGTTGGAAATGGGCGCCGAGACAGGGTATTATCAATCAACCGGAAAAAGTTACGGCTGCCGCAATGGAGCGTTCAGGTCGGTCGAAGAACTGCTCCTCGTACGCGGCATCACGAAAGAGGTGCTGTACGGAACGGAAGGGAAACGGGCACTGGCGGATTTCCTGACAGTGTATGGCGGAGACGGTAAAGTCAACATCAACACCGCAGACCTAGCGGTTCTGGCAGCTCTGAATCCATTGATGACGGCCGCCCATGCGAGGGATCTGGATGAGTTTCGTCGTGAAGAAGGGAACAGATCGCTGCTGAGTGATCCGAACTGGTACCTCCAGGTGCCTTCCTGGCCTGGGGACGTCCAGTTCGATCAGCAACTGCTCACAACCAGGAGCAACTATTTCTCCATAGAGGCCACCGGCAGCGACGGCAACGGGCGACGGCGGTTGCTTGCCATGGTGCGGAGGGATGACCAGGGTTCGGTGTATGAACTGATGCGCAGGGTCGAGTGAAGGAACAACGTGACGGACGCAATTCTTGCTCTTGATATCTCCGAAGATTTCGTGGCCGCCGTACTGGCAAAGAAGACCGGCAGGACATGGTCGGTTGCCGGAGGCGCTGCTGTCGAGAGGGGAAACGGGCCTCTGGAGGCAGTTGTCGGCGAGGTCGTGCGCCACGTAGGTCTGGCGGACCGCCGTTGCCAGTTCAGGGTTGCTCTGGCAGCGCACAATTTTTCCTTTCGCTCGTTCGTCCTGCCATTTCAAGATCACAAGAAAATCCGCCAGGTGCTGGCAGGGGAAATTTCCGAGGTCACTCCGTTCGATATCGACGACCTTGTCTATGAATTCGTGACGGCAGGAAAGGCCGCGCATGGCACGATGGTCCAGGCCGCGATGATCGAGCGTCTGGTCATTGACGGGGAACTTGCTGATCTGCAGGCCCATGCGATCCGGCCCGAGATGGTGACAATTGCGGGCCTGGCGCAGGCCCTGGCGGTGGTCAGATTCTCCGGCGAGCAGAATCTGTTCTATCTCGATGTCGGGCTCCGGCGGGCTACCCTGGTCAGGATTGCGGGCGGGAAGATCCACCTGCTGCGACCTTTGAAATTCTGTATTGCGGGCACTGCGGATTACTCTGTGCCGGAAGAAGGCGAAAGTGTCAAGAACCTCGAACCTGACCTGCGCCGGGAAACATTTCGCGCCTTTGCCAGGGCCGTACGGCAGACGCTGCTCGCATCTGGCGCTGAGAAGGGAATCGATGATCTCACCGTCTTTCTCGGCGGCCCGATGTCCACTTTTCCTGATCTGGCAAGTACGCTGCAGAAGGAGTTGCCTCTGCGCGTCGAAACGTATGCCTTTGATTTTACACCTGTCCTGATGTCTTCAGGTGATTCAGGGGACGCATGGCCGGCAGGGGTGATGGAACGGGCGATGTCCCTGGTCGTGTTGCCGGAACGAGATGCCCAATGTTTCAACTTCAGCGGGCAGACGACCAGAACAGGTGGCGCATTCGCGAGACTGTCGAAGTACCTGCAATATTCGGCGGTGCCGGCACTGTTGACCCTGATCGTTGTTGTGGCACTGGCGTGGCATGACCGGGCCACCCTCGTGAAGGAACAGAAGCGTCTGGACGGGGATATTCGAAGGATCTTCACCCAGTCCCTGCCTGATGTCACCAGAATTGTTGATCCGGTCCAGCAGCTCAAATCTCGGGTCGATGAGGCCAGGAAGGCATACATGACAGGCGACGACGGCGTCGCCGGGCCCGGGATGCTGGAGATCCTGGCGGAAATCTCTTCACTGGTGCCATCTTCGCTGCAGGTCCGGGTTGTCCGGTTGACGGCGGACCAGAATGATATCCGGCTGCGGGGCACCACCGACAATTACTCCGCCGTAGAATCTATTCGCAAGGGTCTGGAGCGCTCGCCACTCTTTTCGCGGGTTGATTTCAGCTCTGCGACACAGTCGCGGCAGTCTGGGGCGATCGATTTCGAACTCGCTATCAGGATCAGGCGGTAATCGAATGGAACAGTGATGAATCACCGATTTCTTCAAAAACTTCGAGAAATCAGCGGTATCGACCAACTCGATGAGCGTCAGCGGCGAATCCTGGTCCTGGTGGTCGGCGCCATCGTCCTCTTTGCGGGATACCAGCTGCTGGTGCTGCCGTATCTGGAATCGCGACAGCGGCTGATCGATTCCATTCAGCGCAAAACGGACGCACTGGCACAGATCCAGCGGCTTCATCAGGATTTTCAGATGGTCAAGAAGGAGGTGGGTGGTATCAGGGAAAGGCTGGCGAAGCGCTCGGATCGTTTCGAGTTGTTTTCCTTTGTCGACCAGTGTGCCCAGCAGTCCGGGGTCAAGGAATCCATCCAGTACATGAAGCCATCCCAGATCACCGGCGAAGGTACTCTTCAGGAATCGTCGGTGGAGATCATGCTGAAGCAGACATCGCTCCGCGAACTCGTGGCCTTCATGGAACTCATCGAGTCGGAGGAAAATGTTGTCTTTCTGCGCCGGCTCTCCATCCAGGAAAACGGCGAATCCCAAGGGCTTCTCGACATCACCCTGCAGATCAACACCTTTCATGAAGGAAAAGGGGCGTGAGCAGGAAACGTGGCCGACTAGCCCGCTGGATCGCCTATTGCGTCTATGCGGTTGTCCTGCTGACGGGGCTGGCGTATGTACGTTTCCCCGGAGAGCAGTTCCGGCGTTACAGTGAAATCCAGGCGGCGAGGCTTTTTGCCGGTTCGCAGTGCAGCATCGGAAAGACGGTGTATGTCTTCCCTTTCGGCCTGCGGCTCACGGATATTGCGTTCACCGACGAAGACATGACGGAAGGCACCGGTGAGACCGTAAAGCTGCAGCGCCTCGACATCAAATGGTCACCTGGAAGTCCGGGCAGGGAGTTTGCGCTGAGCGGCGATCTGTACTCGGGGACATTCCATGGGAGGCTGCAGAGCGGCGCGAAACCGGGAAACTTTTCCCTTGTCGACCTGGAGATCAGGGGGGTTGACCTGGCGAAAATCGAGCCATTGCAGAAGGTGCTTGATCGGGAGTTAAAGGGATTATTGGATTTCTCCGGTATGTACAGTGCCGAGGTGAACAAGTATCTGGCTGGCAACTTGAAAGGAAAAATCGGCCTTAACCAGGGGCGTATTTCTCTGCGCCAGAAACTGCTCGATCTGGAACAGATCGATGTGCAGCAGATGGAAGCCGATCTGGAATATGCGGGGAAAAAGCTGCAGGTGAAAAACGGCACGATGAGAGGGAAGGAGGTGTCAGCCGACTTTTCTGCGACAGCCGCCCTTGCCGATCCGTGGATGCTCAGCAGCATTGCGATGCAGGGAAATCTGGCGGTCCAGGCGGAACATCTCCGGGATCATCCTGGTATTGTCAGTGAAGTCAATGCGTTGCGAAGAATTTCGAAGAAGCAGACCATCCATTTCAGTGTCAGCGGCAGTTTGCAGAGCCCGGCGATCACATTGGGGTACTGAGGAGCGGGTATGCGGACGAAGATAGATGCAGTACTGCCTTTCCTGCTCATTACCATGATCTGTGTCGCCATTGTCGAAGGATCCCGTTTTGCCGCGTTACGGCATCTCGCTGGCGCTCCGGCGGATGTCACGTCCGCCGCCCGGACCGTCCCGAAAAAGGTTGCGACGTCCGCTGCCCCGAGAAGGAGTGCCCAGCAGAATGCCCAGGTCATCCTGAAGCGGAGTCTTTTCGGCAGTGCGCCGGAGGAATCCGAACCTTCGAATGTCAAGAACACGGTTGCCGTCGATGACCTGCAGGCAACCTCGCTGGCCCTCGTGCTGCTGGGTACGACGGTACATGACGGGATTGGCGATGTGGCGATAATACTTAACAAGACCGACAAGAAGCAGGATATTTACAGAGTGGGTGACTCGGTGGCCGATGCCGAGATCAAACAGATCCTCCGCGGCAAGGTTGTCCTGAATGTAGGTGGCAACGACGAGGTCCTGGATATGCTCGAAGCAGCGAATTATGCCGGCAAGGTGCCGGTTGCAGCGTCCTCGACCAGGAGACTCCCGCAAACGATACGCCCGCCGCAGCAGGCATTCTCCGCCGAGATGGAGCAGGAAGGCCCCCGCGTCATACTCCCGGCACCGTCCGGCGAGGCTGATGCCGGAACAGACGGAAATCTGGAACCTGCGACAGATGAGCAGCAGGACGAGCCTGCCGGTGAGGCAAATGTGAAGGTCGACCCGACGCAGGAGGAGCTATCCCAGCCCGGTGCAGATTCGTCGGGGCAGCCGAGGGCAGCCCGGACGCAACGTAAATTTTCCCTCCCGCTGCCGGAACCGGCAGCAGAATAAGCGTGGAGTGACATGAAAAGAATGACTATCCCAGCTTTGCTCATCCTGGTCGGCATCATCGCCTTTCCCGTCCCGCTGCCGGTCTGGGCGGTCGATGCGCCGCCTGCCTCTGAGGCCGCCGGCGAGAGGTTCATCACCATTGATTTCGAGAATGTCGATATCCGTGTTTTCATAAAATATATCAGCGAGCTGACCGGCAAGAATTTCATCATTGACAAGGCGGTACAGGGGAATGTGACGATTGTTTCGCCGACCCGGATTTCCGAAAGCGATGCGTACCGCGTTTTTGAATCCGTCCTTGAAGTCAACGGCTTCACGACAGTCAAGGCCGGGGCGGTGATCAAAATCCTCCCTTCCTCCGAGGCGCGGTCCAAGAATGTCGATACCATGATTGGAGGGATGGCAGAACCGGAAGACCGGATGGTGACCCAGCTCATCCCCCTCAAATACAGTTCTCCGGAAGAAGTGAAAAATATCCTGACACCCTTGGTATCGAAAACTTCGGTGATCGTCGCCCATACTGATTCCGGAATGCTGATACTCACCGATACGCTTGCCAATATCCAGCGCCTGCTGACCATCATCGAGGCGATCGATGTCGAGTATTTCCAGGAGGATATCGTTGTGATCCCGCTGGAGCACGCAGCGGCTGCCTCCGTGACCAAGGTCATTGCCGGCATCTATCAGCAGGGCGGGGCGAGAAAGGATGCCCAGCAGGCGGGTTCGGTGAGGGTGGTGCCGTACGAGCGGATCAACGCGCTGGTGGTCGTCGCCTCGACAGCCGACATCGAGCGGGTGAAGAGCGTTGTGTCGATGCTGGACAGGGAAGCGGAGCGGGGAGAGGGGAACATCCATGTCTATCCGTTGCAGAATGCCACCGCCGCCGAACTGATCAAGGTTCTGACCGATCTTCCTGAAAAGCAGGCGAGTGGCGGCGAAAGCGCAGGCAAGGCCCCGGCCATCTCGAAGGATGTCAAGATTTCCGCTGATATTGAAACCAACTCGCTGGTAATCACCGCGCCGAAGGAAGAATACCTGGTGCTGGAGGATGTCATCAGAAAACTCGATATCCCTCGGCGCATGGTCTATCTCGAGGCGTTGATCCTGGAAGTCGATACCGACAAGACCTTCAATGTCGGCGTGCAATGGATCGGCGGCGGCGTGTTTGACGATGGCACCGGCCAGCTGGTCACCGGCTTCAGCGGCAACACGGACCCTCCCTACAACCTGATTGGCGGCATCGACGGCACCGATCCGTCGCTCGCCAACGGCTTCTCACTCGGTGTGCTCAAGCAGGGCATCCAGATCGGCGGGGTCACCTTCCCCAATATCGCCGCGGTTCTGAATGCCTATAAAAGCGACGGTTCCATCAACATCATCTCAACCCCGCAGATCTTGACGACTGACAACAAGAAGGCCGAGATCAGCGTCGGCGAGAACGTGCCGTTCATTACCAGCCAGAATACTACCGCGGCTCTCCAGGATTACACCCAGTACGAGTACAAGGACGTCACAACAAAACTGACCATCACTCCGCATATCAACCAGTCCGACACCCTGAGGCTCGAAATCCAGACGGAGGTCATCAAGATCAAAGGCGGCGACCAGGCCGACCAGTTCCGTCCGACCACCTTCAAGAGGACGGCCGATACCACCGTCATCCTCAACGATACCGATACGGTCGTGATCGGCGGGATCATCGGCCAGGATCTGGGCGAAAGCGTCTACGGAATCCCGCTGCTCAGCGATATCCCGCTGCTGGGCCACCTCTTCAAGTCGCGATCGGAGACAAATGTCCGGACGAACATGTTCATCTTCATCACCCCGCATATCATCCGCAACCCTGCCGACCTGTCGGCCGTGACATTCCGAAAGGAAGATGAGATGTCCGAGGAAGGAAAGAAATTGATCAGGAAGAGTCGTCAGGTGATCAATCCCGCTCACTCGATGTCTCTGAACGATCTGGGATTTGAGAAAATGCAGAAGAACAACAACTCTCAGGCCAAGGAATTTTTCCTCAAGGCGCTGGAGAACGATCCGGGCAATCCCTTTGCCATGCTCAACCTTGGGGTTGTCTACGAAAGGGAGGGAAAGGCCGCCGAAGCCATCCGCATGTACCAGGAGGTGATCGCCACCGGGACGACAAAAGTGGCGGTGGTTGCCTCCGATTCCGGGCACAACGGGAAACCGCTTCTGCAGATAGCGCGGGAGAACATCGAGAAACTGCTTCCAGACAGCAAGCAGGGACAGTGAACATGGAACTGCAACGATAAGTGAGCGCAATGGTGAGCATGCAGGACCATAAAAAACTGGGCGATATCCTTCTCCGGACCGGAAAGGTGTCCGAATCCGTGCTGCGGGAAACCCTGACGCAACAGCAGGAAGCCGGCGGCCGTCTGGGGGAGATGCTGCTCCAGCAGAAAGCCATTGATGAAGTGGATCTGCTGGAGGTGCTGGCGGAGCAATTCGGGATGGACATGGCAGCCCAGTTGCCTGCCGAAATCCGTTCAGATTTCACGGACAAGCTGAGTATCAGTTTCCTCCGGAAAAACAGGATTGTACCCATCGATGACGGGACGCGGAGATATGTTGCCGTCAACGACCCCTGTGCGCTTCATGCCCTGGATGATATCAGGCGGATCCTTGGCTGGGAAGATGTTCCGGGAGTACTGGCTCCGGCGTACGCGATCCACAATGCGATCAATTACGCCTACGATATGAGCCAGGTCAGCACCGAGGAGGTTATGCAGGATATCAGCGAGGAGGATCCTGAAAGCCTGTTCTCGGCGATCGAGGAGGTGGGGGATCTCCTCGACGACACCAGCGATTCGCCTGTCGTCAAACTGGTCAACCACATGTTCGCCCAGGCGGTGCGCAACAACGCCTCGGACATCCATATCGAGCCGTACCAGAATGTGCTGAAGATCAGGCAGCGTATTGACGGCATCCTCTATGACATGTTCAGTCCGCCGAAACACGTGCATTCCGCACTGGTCTCGAGGATCAAGATCCTCGCCAGACTGAAGATCGACGTCAAGATGCTGCCGCAGGACGGCCGTATCGAGTTGAAAAGCGGTAACCGGGAAGTGGACGTTCGGGTGTCGACGCTGCCCACCTCGGCCGGGGAGCGGGTGGTCATGCGCCTGCTCGACAAGTCTTCGGTCCTGCTTTCCCTCAGCGAACTGGGAATGCCCTCTGATCGCCTGGTGCCGTTCAGCCGGGAAATCGAGGCCGCCCATGGCATCATCCTGGTCACCGGCCCCACCGGTTCAGGGAAGACCACAACCCTGTATGCGGCACTGACCAAGATCCACAAGACCGATATCAACATCATCACCATCGAGGATCCGGTCGAATACAAGATCAGCGGTATCGGTCAGGTGCAGGTCAATCCCCAGATAGACCTTACCTTCGCCTCGGGTCTGCGGTCGATCGTCCGGCAGGATCCCGATGTTATCCTGATCGGCGAGATCCGCGATCTCGAAACCGCCGAAATTGCCATCCAATCGGCTCTCACCGGCCACCTTGTCTTTTCCACGCTGCACACCAACGATTCGGCCAGTGCGATAACCAGGCTCGTGGATATGGGTATCGAGCCGTTTCTGCTGTCGTCGTCCATCAATGCGATACTGGCGCAGCGACTGATCAGGATGATCTGTCCCGAGTGCCGTGAACAGTATGAACCGGAGCCGGAAGAACTCCTCAAGATCGGTGCCGAGGTCTCATCCTTCTATCACGGCAAGGCGGTGTATCGTGGGAAAGGATGCAGCAAGTGCCATCACACCGGTTACAGGGGCCGTTGCGGCATATTCGAGTTGCTGCTGATGACCCCGTCGATGAAGAACCTGGTGCTGAAGACTGCCGATGCCAACATCCTCAGGGAGCAGGCAGTGTCGGAAGGGATGATCACGCTGAGGCATGACGGTGCGATGAAGGTGCTCCAGGGCATCACCACAATCGAGGAAGTCTACAGGGTTTCCCATGAGTGATTGCTGCTCTGTCTCCATGCCTCCGCAGTTGCAGCGCAATCAGGTCTCAACTTGAAAGTGCGCATCTCCCTGGATCGCTCCCGATCATCCATAAAAAGAAGGCGAGATCAAAGATCATACCCGGGATTTCCCGTGGAGCGATGCGTGTTGAGGGTAAAGATGTCTCCAAGAAGAACCTGCAGGCATTTCCCATTTGCCCATATACTGTTTCTGGCAGCAGCATGCTGCATGTCCTGCCTGCCAGCCCTTGCTGATGCTGAATTACCACTGAAAGCGGGGCTGGGCGTCTATGGCGTGAAGAGCACTGGTCTTGAGCAGACTATCCGGACCGTGCGTGAGGCGCATGTCGCGGACGTTTTCGTCCCTCCGCATCGCGAGACGATTGCACGCCTGAAGCGGGAGGGTTTCCGGGTATTTTTGACCCTTAACGCCTTCGGCGGGACAGCTGGATGGCAGGAATTTCCGGATGCGGTGCCGGTGACGGCTTCCGGTGAAAAACTTTCGCAAAAGCTCGGCGGAGTCTGCCCGACGCATTTCGGCTGGCGACAACAGCAATTGGCTGTCCTTGCATCCTGGCTGCGCCAGTTCGGCAAAATGCACGGCGGCAGCATTGACGGTATCTGGCTGGATTTCATCCGCTATCCCGGGCTTTGGGAAAAAAACCGGCCGGATATCCCTGACACCTGCTATTGTCCGCGATGCCTGGAACTGTTTCAGGTTGAGAAGGGTGTCGACATCCCGGATAGTCTAGCAATTGCCGAGGCGGCGGCCTGGATCCACGCCCATGCCGAGGAGAAATGGCTTCGCTGGAAGAAGGAGCAGATCGTTTCCTTTGTCCGTGACGTCCGTACCGTTATCGATGCAGCAGATGTCGATTTGAATTTCATGCTTGGCGCTTTCCTGGTTCCGTGGACTCAAGGGGAGCGGCAGGGAGCGGTCACCTTCCATTTGGCCCAGGACGCAGCGCAGATCTCCCGCTATGTCGATGTTGTTTCACCGATGGTCTATCACCGGATGGTCGGTCGGCAGGCTGCCTGGACCGGTGATATGGCTGCCTATTTCCGCGACATGACCGGCAGGCCGGTCTGGCCGATTATCCAGGCAGGTGAACTTACCGCCGGCGAATTTGGGGATGTCGTCGATGCCGTTGCTGCTGGCGGGGCGGACGGCGTGCTGGTTTATACCTTTTCCTGCATGCAGGAAAAGATGTGGCCGGAGTTGGCACGCTTCCAGCCGAACGCCAATCTCCTGCCGAATCCACGCTTTGCTGCCGATCTGCAGCACCCCGGGCAGGCCATGAAAGGCTGGCAAAAGGGAAACGGAGGAGTTGTTCGGGATACCAGGTTCCTGCTCCGGCCTGAGAACACCCGAGAAGCTGGTGCGCTCGGCATTGCTGCAGGCCTCGATCGCCAGGGGATTCTGCGGAGTGTTCTCCCACTGTGCAAGCCCGGGGATAACTATATTTTTTCCGGGGATTTTTTGCGGGACACTCTGGACAACGCGGGTTATCCGACTGTGAAGATATGGGGCCGGGAATATGTCCTCAATACCCACCGGGTCGTCGGCGAGTTCCAGCGCCTGCGGGCGGAGGTGGAGTGTCCCGCGGATGGCGGTGGGGGCGAGCCAATCTTCGCCTTTATCAATAATGAAGCCGGTTCCACCTTCTGGCTGCGTGACCCCGAACTGGTCAAAAAATATGTCGGGCAGCCTGTTGAGAGTGTGCCTGTCGACACGTATTTTTTTCCGATCGGGGCCTATGGCGGCACAGTCGACAATCTGTCGCAATTGAAGGAGATCGGGCTGAACAGTGCGGTCATGCCGATGACAACCGCCACCATCGAAGCCTGCGTAGGGCAGGATATGCATTGCCTGCTGTCGGTCCCGCGTGATGCCGAGAAACTGCTCATAGATTTGAAAGAGGTGGGGCCGAAACTGGCGAAGGCCAGCTATAGCTTCTATGTCAACGACGAGCCGGAGATCCATGGCTTTCCACGCTGGCGGGCCAGGGATATTGCCACGGTGTTGGAGGAAAGCCACCCCGGTGCAGCTACGGCGATGGCGGTGGTGAGACCCCAGAATATCCCGGATTATGACCAGTGGGCGCAGTTTTTCATTCTCGACCAATACCCTGTGACGTTCATGCCGATGACCTGGCTGTCCGATTCGCTGGACCAGGCTGCCGGCTTTATTGGAATAAGCCGGTTGTACTCAGTGATTCAGGCTTTTGGGGGCGAGGAGTGGGGTCTTTCCGGCTGGCCGCGTCTGCCGACCTTCGCCGAGATGAACTGTCTGGCGTTCCTTTCGGTAATCCATGGCAGCAGAGGCATATACTTCTATACCTTCCCGGCTATCACCGCTGACCCTCAGGGGGGGGAGGATTTTCGCCGGGTGGTGGGTCACCTGCGGCAGGTATTGCCATGGTTGCAGGTTGAAAATGAGCCCGTTCTGGTGGAGGTGGCAATGCTGTCAGCCAATAGATTCGATCCCCAGGGGAAAGCTGCAGTGCACTGCGCCCTGAAAAAAAAGGGAGAGCAGGAAATGCTGCTCTGCGTCAATACCCTTGCAACGTATGCTGGCGCAGCAATCGCTGTTCCCGGAAGCAAGGACTCCCTCTGGCAGGATGTCTTTGACCAATCCC
>CAYYWK010000014.1:0-15704 GCA_964475345.1 uncultured Desulfobulbus sp. | reverse complement strand
GGGCTGGATTACCGCCGAGTACGGGATGCTGCCCTGCGCCACCTCGACCCGCAACCGGCGCGAGACCGCCGGCCAGAGCGGCCGCAGCCTTGAAATCCAGCGCCTGATCGGCCGCAGCCTGCGGATGATGGTCGACCTCGGCAGCTTGGGCGAACGGACACTGCGGGTCGACTGCGACGTCCTCAACGCCGATGGCGGCACTCGCACCGCCTCGATCACCGGCGCGGCGCTGGCAGTCCGCGACGCTATCGCCAAGCTGGCCGGCGACGGCAGAATGGCCTCGCTGCCGCCGATTATGCCGGTTGCCGCGGTCTCGGTAGGGTTGGTGGGCGGCAGGGTGCTACTCAACCTGGATTACGCAGAGGACTCGGCCGCCGAGGCCGACGCCAATTTTGTCATGGCCGGAGACGGCCGTTGGATCGAGATCCAATCCACGGCAGAGGGCAGACCCTTCTCACAGGAACATTTCCTGGCCATGGCCGGCCTGGCGCACAAAGGGATACAGGAGCTTCTGCGGCTCTGGCAGGACGGGCGCTAAACCGGAGGGTGTTCGAAGACATGGCGAGCGACGGCGGAAAAACGGTGCGAGGCACCGCCGAGTGGGCGGTGGCCACCGTCGACTGCGGGATCGGCTGCCCCCATGGATGCCTGTACTGCTACGCCCGTGCAAAGCAGGTCGACCGTCTGGGACTGGCAAGCCGGGAGGAGTGGCAGACCTTCCGGGTCGATAAGGAGGCGGTGCAGCGGCGATATCCCCTCTATCCAGGCCAGGTCATGTTCCCTGCCAGCCATGATATCACTCCGGAAAATCTCCAGGATTGCCTCACCGTGCTGATCAGCCTGCTTGCATCCGGCAACAGGCTGCTGGTGGTGTCAAAGCCGCGTTTCATCTGCATCGAGACGCTCTGCCGCGAACTCGCCTGCTACCGGGGACAGGTGCTTTTCCGCTTCACCATCACTGCCCGTGACGACAGTATTCTGCAATTCTGGGAACCGGGAGCGCCATCCTACGCTGAACGCCTTTCCTGTCTCGGACTGGCTTCTGACAGGGGGTTCGCCACCTCGGTGAGCGTCGAGCCGATGCTCGACAGCGGCGACGTGGTGGCGATGGTGCACGAACTGCTGCCCGTTGTCAGCCATTCGCTGTGGATCGGCAAAATGAACCGGATCCACGAACGGGTGCGTTGCCAGTCGCTGGCTATGGAACGCGAGATCGCCCGCATCGAGCGGGGGCAGGATGAAGAAGATATAATGAAAATTTACGAGCAGTTGCGCGATCTGCCGGCCATCCGCTGGAAGGAATCGATCAAGGCTGTGGTCGGCATCGCGCAGGCGACCGAACCAGGATTGGATATCTAAAAGGTAGAATATACGGGAGGAATGGGAATGCGACGCAGCCAGTGCGAGATAGTGGAGAGGGAAAAGATCGAGGAGATATTGCGACGCTGCCGGGTCGGCCGGCTGGCGACGATGGGGGTGGACGGCTATCCGTATATCACGCCGCTCAACTATGTCTACTGGAACGATGCGGTCTATTTCCATTGCGCCAGAAAAGGCGAAAAGCTGGACAACATCGCCACCGACCCCCGGGTCTGTTTTGCGGTGGACATCCCGCTGGCCTACAAGGGAACCGACTGTGACCCGGGGGCGCCGCCCTGCAGTGTGCACCAGTTCTACCACTCGGTACTCATCCGCGGCAGGGCGGAAATAGTCGAGGAGTCGACGGAGAAGGTTGCCGCCCTCAACGCCCTGATGGCCGTTCATGAGGGTGTGCCGGGGTTCAACCGGATAACAGCTGACAACCCCGATGTCGCTGCCTGCCTCGTGGTGGCGGTGCGGATTGAACGGATCAGCGGCAAGAGCGATCTGGCCCAGAAGAAGAGTGCCGATGACAAGGAGCGGATCAGGGCCTATCTTGAGAAGAGAGGGGCGACCGGCGATATCGAGGCGGCGGAATTGATCCGCTGATGACGCCTGTCGTGCTCTTTGACTGGGGGGACACCCTGATGGTGGATTTCCCCCGGTACAGTGGCAAAATGTGCGACTGGCCAGAGGTCGCGGAGGTACCCGGGGCCATGCAGGCTCTGGAATGCCTCTGCCTTGGGAGCAGGCTGTATGTTGCAAGCGGGGCAAGCGAGTCGTCGGCTTCCGATATCCGGCGGGCCCTGGCCCGGGTTGGCCTTGACAGGTATCTAACGGGGGTATTCTGCCAGCGGAATACCGGATTCAGGAAAACGGACCCCCGGTTTTTCCAGGCCATCCTCGCCAGTCTGGGAGTGCGGCCCGAGGAAGTGACGATGATCGGGGACAGCCTGGAAAAGGATGTCCTGCCCTGTCTGCGTCTGGGTATGCAGGGGATACTGCTCGCCGCGGGCGAGCCGCCACCGCTGCCGCCCGGAGTGTCGTTCATCCGCAGTCTTCATGAACTGTGCAGCAGGGTATGACGAACCTGCACCGCGGGCGGCGGTTGATTGATCAGTGTGCTGCACGGGAGCATATCCATGCATGTCATTAGCGGACTTCTCGGAATGGTGATAGGACTGTCGGCGGCTGGATCGTTTGCCGGGGCCTGTATCGGTGCGACAGTCGGCATCCTGGTCGCTGAAATCCTGACCCTGCGCCGTCGCGTTCAGCTCCTTGAAACGAAAATCAGCCGTACTGCAATCGCCGGCGAGGAGGTGGTTTTTTCCCCGCTGCCGGGGGCAGAGGACGATCTGGCCCAAGCGGCAGCGAAGCAGGCGGCGGCATCCCCGGCCAGGCCTGAAGTCCCGGCGCCGGGATCGCCTGCGACCGGCCCTCAGACGCCACCGTATTCAACGGAAACGGGAGGCGAGACTGCTGTTGACCGCTTCTTTGCTGGACTGGCCGGCGGAGCAGGCAGTCTGGCCGCACTGGTGGCCCGGTTTTTCACCGGCGGCAATCTGGTGCTGAAGATCGGCGTGCTGATCCTCTTCTGCGGTGTGGCCTTCCTGCTCAAGTACGCCGCCCAGCGCAACCTGGTACCGCTGGAGTTCCGCCTGATCGGTGTCGCCCTGGGCGGTATGGCCCTGCTTGCCGGCGGCTGGCTGCTGCGAGGCAGGAAGATGGGCTACGGGCTGATGCTGCAGGGAGGCGGCATCGGGATTCTCTACCTGGTGGTATATGCCGCGGCGCGACTGTACCAGATGCTGCCGGCGGGCCTGTCCCTGGCAGTGATGATTGGCCTGGTGATGCTGTCGAGCCTGCTGGCGGTTCTCCAGCAGTCGCGCTCCCTGGCGATAGCCGGTTCCGTCGGCGGCTATCTCGCCCCGGTCCTGATGTCGTCAGGCGAAGGCAGCCATCTGCTGCTCTTTTCCTACTATGCCCTGCTGAACTGCGGGATACTGGCCATCGCCTGGTTCAGAAGCTGGCGGGTGCTCAACCTCGTCGGCTTCTTCTTCACCTTTGCCATCGCCACCCTGTGGGGGGCCGAGGCCTACCAGCCGAGCCATTTCTCCACCACCGAGCCCTTCCTGATCTTCTTCTTCCTGCTCTTCGTCGCCGTCTCGGTGCTCCATGCTCACCGCCAGCCGATAGAACTGCGGGGATACATCGACGGGCCGCTGGTCTTCGGGCTGCCGCTGGTCACGTCTGTACTCCAGTACCACCTGGTGCGGGATTTTGCCTACGGCACGGCGCTGAGCGCGCTGTTTCTCGGTTTCTTCTACACTACCCTGGCCGGTCTGCTGTGGCGAAGGTTGCAGGGCGGAATGCGGCAGCTGACAGAGGCGTTTCTCGCATTAGGGGTGGTATTCGGCAGCCTGGCGATTCCGCTGGCGTTCGATAATCGCTGGACCTCGGCGGCGTGGTCGCTCGAGGGGGCGGCGATGGTCTGGGTCGGGGTCAGGCAGCGACGGCTGGCGGCCAGGTTGTTTGCCCTGGTGCTGCTTGCCGGCGCAGCCGTATTCTTTTCCGCCGCGGGAAACTATCCGCATGCGGCGACGGCCTTTCTCAACCATTACTTTTTCGGCTGCCTGTTCATTGCCGGCAGCAGCCTGTTTTCCAGCTGGTACCTGGATGGCAACGGTGGCAGGCTGCATCGGTGGGAGCGGTACCTGCCCCTGCCGCTGCTGGTCTGGGGCCTGCTCTGGTGGTATGGCGGAGGCTGGCGGGAGTCGGTGGAACAGTTCGCCGCGGGACAGTTGGTTCATGTTGTCCTGCTTTTTGTTACCGCCAGCGTCATGGCGATGACCATGATCGGCAGGGGCATCGGCTGGCAGCGCCTGCTGCTGGCCCAGGCGCTGCATCTGCCGGCGCTGGCGTTGAGCCTGGCCTTTGCACTGCAGGGACTCCCTTTCAACGGGCATCTGCTGGCCGGTTGGGGCCTGCTGGTCTGGCCGGTAGCGGTGGCAATGGGGTACCGGCTGCTGTTCCTGGTGGAAGACAACTGGCCTGTGCGCCTGGCGGGTGCCTGGCATGCCGGCATGCTGATACTGCTGCTGGTTCTGGCCTGTCATGAGGCGGCCTGGGCGATGCGGCGCCTGGTCGGTTTTGCCGAGGCATGGCAGCTGGCCTGCTGGGGGCTGGGGCCTGCGGTTGCGATCTTCTGCCTTGCACGATGGTGTAAGGGGTTGCGTTGGCCGTGCGGCAAACATCCACAGGCGTATCTGCTGGCGGGGGCGGCGCTGGCCAGCCTCTGGCTTATACTGTGGAACATCTATGCCGTCAGCCGGAGCGGTGATCCCGACCCGCTGCCATACCTGCCCTTCGTCAACCCGCTCGAGCTGAGTCAGTTCCTGAGCCTGGCCGTCAGTCGGTTCTGGGGTCGGGCGGTCATGCACTCGCCTGTGCCGCCAGGGTTTACCGCAGTCAAACGGCTGCTTCCTGCGGTAGTCGGAGGTGTCGCCTTCCTGGCCCTGAACGGGGTTGTCGCGCGGGTTGTGCATTTTTATGGCGGGATCTTCTATGATTCGCTCAGCCTCTATCATTCAGCCGTTTTCCAGGCAGCGCTGGCTGCCCTCTGGTGCAGCTGCGCCCTTGTCATCACGGTTCTGGCAGCCCGCCGCGGCAACCGGAAACTGTGGTGCGTCGGGGCGGCCCTGCTGGCTCTGGTGGTGGTCAAGCTGTTTGTCATCGATCTCGCCGGAACCGGCACAGTGGCCAGGATCGTTTCCTTCCTGGTGGTTGGCGGCCTGATGCTGGTGATCGGCTATTTCTCGCCGTTGCCGCCGCTCAGGAAGGAGGAGTGATGAGCCGCCTGCTGCTGGCAGCCCTGCTCGTGTTGCTGCAGTCCCTGGCGGTTTTTGCAGGAGACGCGCGCCGGGAGGATTTCGCCTACGGCATCGAACTGCTGACCGGCGGGGAGTCGGGGATTTTCGCCGTTGCCGTCCCGGACGATGTCTATCTTACGGCGCGTCGCGAGGATCTCGGGGATATCAGGGTGATGAACGCCACCGGGGAAGTGCTGCCGCATGCTCTTCGAATGCGGGCGTAAGACTATTCCGGCGCCGGGCGGCGGTGTAAATTTCATTTCTTCCCTGTGGCTGCTAAAGAATAAACGACCGAGCGGCAGGATCTGACGCTCGTCGTCCGGAGGGGCGAGGACGGCCTGATCGCCGGGATCGCCGCCCCTGTTCCTGCAGGGGAGGACAGTCGACCGGCCTATCTCTTCGACCTCGGTATGGACCCTCCTGGAACCGCATCCATGGAATTCAGCTGGAAAAATCACTCGTTTCCGCTTACCGCGGTCGGCCTGTTCGACAGTGAAGACCTGGTGCACTGGCGACCCCTTGTCGAGTCGGCGGTTCTCGCCGATCTTGAATATACAGGGAACAGGGTCGTGAAACGGGATATCGCTCTGCCGCATTCGACCGGGCGGTATCTGAAGATGCTCGGCAAGGGCCAAGGAGTGCTGCCGGAGCTGGTTGAGGTCGTGGCCGTTTCAGCAGTGCCTGCCGAAGACCGGGAAGAGAGATGGGTTGCTTTTGATAGCGAGGGTGTCGGCCGGGAAGAGGGGACGCTGGTTGCCCGTTACCGGGGGGATTATCGCCTGCAGGTCGACAGAGCGAGGCTGGTGTTTGCCGAAAGCAACAGCATGGTTCGCGCGGCAGTGCAGTCCCGTCCGGACAGCCGTTCGCCTTGGTCGACCCGTTGCGACGGGGTCTACTACTCGTTGCGAGTGGAGGACGCCGTAATCGCCAGCGACAGCTGTTCCTTTGCGGCGACTGCCGATAACGCATGGCGGCTGCAGGTCTTCGAGGATGGCGCCGGCGTGGAGTCATCGGAACGCGCTCCGATCCTTGAACTGGGATGGAGATCAGCAGAACTGCTGTTTGTGGCCAGGGGACCGGCCCCCTACATGCTCCTCTATGGCAGTGGCACGGTCGTCGGCAGCGCCGGGACAGGCGATCCGCAGATGCTGCTCGAGGCCGTGAGCAGGAGCAAAATTCCGCCCGTGAGATCGGCAAAAATCGGAGGGAAGGTCGAACTTGGCGGCCTGCAGGCGCTGCAGCCACCGCCCCGACCCCTGCCCTGGCGACGCTGGCTGCTGTGGGCTGTCCTCGCTGCCGGGATTGCGCTGCTGGCGGCGATGGTGCGGCATCTCTGGTTGGAAATGCGCAGTCAGCATTGAGGCCGGCCGGCCCCCGCACCTCGCACATATTCTGCAGCGCCCGCTTTTCTCCTCTCTCAACCCGTTGGAAGAAGGTCTCGAAAACCAAGCCGGCCCAGGCCTGGGTCCCCCGTCGACAATCATCTCCATCACAACCGACTGCGGCCTCCGGCAGCCCTGCTGTATGGCATTGCCTTGCGATCCGGACTCAACCGGGCTGTTTCCCAGCGTCTTTTTCAGCCTGAAGCAGAGGGGCGTACAGTTTGCCACGTACAAGGTCGCTGAAGTGGCGGATATCGGTGTCAGGGACATTCATCGCCAGCAGGGCCTGCCTGGTTATCTCGAGACCGGCCTCGAGCTCTGGGTGCACCACGCCGTGCACCCCTATCTCACGCAGCAGGTGCATGTGTTCCGGACCGACGGAGCGGGCGACGATGTGCAGTCGCGGATTGATCGCCAGGGCCTGCTCGGCGATGGACTTGGTGATGATCGCCGAGGGGGTGGTGATGATCAGGACCCTGGCGCTGGCGATCTCGGCAGCCTCGAGGACCAGGTGCTGGCTGGCGTCACCGAAGACCAGCGGCAGTCCAAGCTCCTTGAACGTGTTGACCTGGGTGCTGTTGAACTCGATGATGACAAAATCCAGGTTGAGGTTTTTCAATACCTGGGCCGTGTAGGCGCCGGTCTGCCCGCCGCCGGCGATGACAACATGGTCATGGAGGCCTGTGTCCGGAAGGTTGACCGTCTGCAGTTGCTCGTGGCGGAAGAATTTTTTCCTCAGGCCGTAGAGCGGCGCGGTAAGACCCGAGATGGCCGGGGTGAGCAGCATCGTGAAGATGGCGGTGTTGAGCATCAGCGAATACAGTTCGCTGTCAATCGATTGGCTGCTTAGACCGACCCTGGCGAGGACGAAGGAAAACTCGCCGATCTGGAACATCCCCAGGCCGACTGCCAGCGGGATGACATTGCCGTATCCGAACAGGCGCGCCAGGCTGGCGAAGATCACTCCCTTGCCGAGAAGGACGAAGACAACGAGAAGGACCTCCTCCCGGAGATGGTCGATGAGGAAGGCGGGGTCAAGCAGCATGCCCACCGAGACGAAGAACAGCAGGCCGAAGATGTCGCGTAGCGGGATGATGTCGCTCAGGGCCTGGTGGCTGTATTCCGATTCGCTCAGCACCATGCCGGCGACAAAGGCTCCGAAGGCGAAGGAAAGGCCGGAGAGGTAGGTGGCGTAGCCTACCCCCAGGCCGATGGCGGTGACTGACAGCAGAAAGAGCTCGCGTGAATTCCAGGCAGCGATCAAGGCCAGCAGCCGCGGGATCAGCCTGGTGCCGACGACGACCATCGTCGCCAGGAAGATCGCGCCCTTCAAAACGGCCCAGGCGACGAGCGGCGCGCCGGCCTGCGGGTCGCTGACCTGGGGCAGGATGATCATCAGCGGGATCACTGCCAGGTCCTGGACGATCAGCATGCCGATCATCACCCGGCTGGAGAGCGTCCCCATCAATCCCCTGGCCATCATGGTCTTGAGGATGACCATGGTGCTGGAGAGCGACATGATCGAACCGATCCACAGGGAGGGGATATTGCCGTACCCCAGCCAGCGGCCGACGGCATAGCCATAGGCAATGGTCAGCAGCATCTGGATCGGGGTGCCGATCAGGGCGACATAGCGCACCGGCTGGAGATCACGGAAGGAGAATTCGAGGCCGAGGGCGAAGAGGAGCAGGGCGACGCCGATCTCCGCCAGCAGTTCGATGTCGTGGATCTCAGTGACGGTGACGCCACCGGTGTGCGGGCCGACCAGGATTCCGGCGAGAATATACCCGAGGATCAGCGGTTGCTTCAGGCGCTGGGCGATCAGGCCGCCGATCAGTGCGGCAACGATGATGATGGCGATATCAGCGGCGATCCCCATGTACGGTTCCTGTGGCAGAGATGAACGGAAAACGGTTCGAGGGAAGATACAGGGAGCGGTGCCGACCGAAAAGCGCAGCCGGGGAGGATGGCGGGATCCGCCGGTTCGGGGCGTCCTGGAGGCGGGGTCTACCGGCGGCATCCTCCTGCAGGTGGACGCGGTCCGGGCCTTGGGCCTTTTCCCTGGCATGGAGGCCGCCAGCCTGGCAGGAGGTGATTCCGTGTCGGAGGGGGCAAGCCACCGGCACGCCCTGGCCTGTGCCCGGAGTTGCCTCGCCGGCGTTCGGCAGTTCCGGTGGAAGCTGTGCGGGAGGCGGCTTCCGGTGCTGTATCACGGCAGATTCTGGAGGATGTCCTTGACGGTGTTGCCGTCGACGGCACTGCCGAAATGGGCCATGATCGGTTTCATCGCCTGCATCTTGCTGGCGAACTGCGAGAAATCGATATTGGCTGCTATCCAGTCGGAAATCTCCTCCCGGCTGGCCTGACGAGGCAGATAGCCTTCCATGATCATCAGGAAATCGGAGATTTCCTGACCCGCCGAGGCCAGCAGTTCTCTCTCAGATTTAATCAGCTTCTTGATGATGGCGATAACCTGCTCGTCGCTCAAGGTCTTCTGGGGTTGGCGCTGGAATTCGCCAATCAGGATGCGGACCGCGCCCGTCCTGGCCGCATCCCTGGCCTTGATCGCTGTCGTCAGCTCTGCCTGTATTGTTTCCTGTAAGCTCATTGTTTTCTCTCCGTTGGCGTTGTGATGAGCGCTGGTCGATTGATCCATGAAGAAATACCAGGGGGGCAGGCCCTGCAGCCCTGCGAGAATGACCCCTGCAGCATGGATACCATATAGGATAGCAAATGGCGAGGCCCTCGGGACTTCGTTGCCTTGGCGTCTGAACAGGAAGGGAACCCGTCGCTGCTGAAACTGCCCCTGTTGCAGGGAACGAAATGTCACAACGGGACTGTCAATCTGCACATTGGACAGCCAGAGATGGATCTCTGAAGAGATGTGAAGAAAGTCTGTTGGCAGCTGTTGCCAGGGAAAGGTCTGGCCGTTGAGCCTGTTTTCTCCTCATGGAAGGGCGTTTCGGCAGCAGCGTAATAATCTCATAAATAGCTATGAACAAATGGGAATTGATCCTAAAAAAAACGAGAGAAAATGTGTTGACGAAAGAGATTTTTTGGAATAATGGTTTATCTAAATACTTAATGCAGTTTATTTGTAAAATTGATGAATATTCATCATTTACAAAATTGATAGGTGCGGGCCGGCTTATCAAGAAGGAACTTTCTTCAGCATCTTCTCCAGGCAGTTTCAGAAACGCTTTGTTGCACAAGCAAGAAAAGCAAGCTTTACGGGGGCGTAAACCCCGTTGGTTATCCGTTCTGCAGGGGTCTCTTTCGGTTGCAGATATGTGCCGAAGCAGTGGGTCCCTGGTAATACGCATCTTCCGGTAGCACATACCTGTTTCAGGCCAGGGAAGGCCCCTGTGCGGGCCGATTTGCTGGCGGCAGTGCCATGTTTTTACAATATACGAAAAATATCAGATAAATAAGTGATAGTATCTGCTGATGGTTGCTGATGCGTCAAGGAGGAGATTAATCGGGATACTGAACAAAGGAGGTGGATCATTAAAAAACCGCAGGACATGAAACACTCAAAGTCGATCAAAACTTAACCTACGAGAAAAGGAGTGGGAAATGGGGCAGACGATGCAAAAAGAACCAACGCAAGCGTGGGTGACTGTTTTTGCAGGAATGTCGATCAATCTCTGCCTGGGCATACTCTATGCCTGGAGTATGTGGGGAAGTGCACTGGTCAGCGAGGTGACCCTTTCCCCTGGAGATATTATAACCGACTCTGCGGTGATCCTCGCTGCCAAGGCAACCGATGCCGATAAGGCTCTGCCTGGCGCAATCGTTGTCAAGAAAGCGGATGAGGTGCAGCGTGCCGACAAGCTGAAAGTCAAACTCGGCAGCAACCCGAAGGAAGGATATACCCTGCTCAGCGATATCAAGGCAAAAGGGGAGGAGTTCAGGGCAGGTGACATTGTCACCAAGGCAGGCGAACCGATGTCCGGCATGAATGAGGGTTGGGTCTATCTCAACAATGCCGAGGCGGCCACGCCGTTCTCCCTGTGCGTCATCATCTTCGCGCTGCTGATGATTCCCGGCGGGAAGATCCAGGATAAGATCAGCCCGAAATTCGGTGCCACACTCGGCGGCCTGTTTCTGGCCGTCGGCTGCATCATCGCCGGTATGATGCAGAGCTACACGGGCCTGATTATCGGTTTCGGAATCTGCGGCGGTATCGGTATGGGTATTGGTTATGCCGCTCCCACGCCGGCAGCGCTGAAATGGTTTGGCCCGCACCGTCGCGGTCTGATCGCCGGCATCGTCGTTGGCGGTTATGGCGGCGCGGCCCTGTATATCGGTCCGTTGGCCAAGTATCTGATATCCAGTTTCGGGATTACCCAGAGTTTCGTCATCCTCGGCGTGCTGTTCGCGTGCGTCGTCGTCATCGCCGGCCAGATGCTGAAGATACCGCCGGCAGGGTATGTGGCACCGACCATTGCCGGTGGCAACGTTGCCACCAAGGGTTCGACCATCACCAACTGGGAGCCTTCTGAGATCGTCAAGACCTGGCAGTTCTATGCACTGGTCCTGATGTTCATCTTCACAACCCAATCCGGCCTGCTGATCATCGCCAATGCCGCCGGTCTGCTGGCGAAAACCGGAGCCAAGATCCCCTTCTTCGCTGCCAACGCCTGGCTGCTCGTTTCGTATGGCGGCTTCGTCAACGCCGCCGGTCGTGTCGGAACTGGTTTCTATTCCGATAAAATCGGCCGATTGAACGCCTACTGCCTGAACTGCGGCATTTCGGCGCTGTGCCTGTTCGCCCTGCCGTACATCATCGGTTCGCAGAGCATTCTGCTGCTCTTTATCGCGGTCGGTATCGCCTACTGGCAGTACGGTGGCGGACTTTCGCTGATGCCTTCGTTCGCAGCGGATTTTTACGGCCCGAAAAACCTGGGCATGAACTACGGTCTTATATTCATCGGCTGGGGACTTGGTTTCTTCATGGCGCGTCTGGGCGGGACGATCAAGGATATTACCGGCAGTCTCGACAATGCCTTCTACATCTCCGGCGCCCTGCTGGTAATCGCGGTTATTCTTGCCCGTTTGACCAAGCGGCCGATGTACCACGGTGAGACCGCCGTGTAAAACTGGAGAGCGGCCGGATTGCTGAGTCCGGCATGCTCCTGAGATCATCCATTACGTAAGAGGAGTGCGTATATGACTGAGAACAAAAAAGACGTCGTTGAAACCTCAGAAGCCGAAATTGCCGTTCACTGGCAGGAAGAAGATTATTTCCATGCGTCTCCCGGCTTTATCGGCCAGGCAAATCTGACGGATGAATCGATTTACGAGAGATTCTCCCTGAAGAATTTCCCCGATTACTATACCGAGTTCGCCGAGTTGCTGACCTGGTACAAGTACTGGGACCAGGTTCTCGACACCAGTGACGCTCCCTGCTTCAAATGGTTCAAGGGCGGGCTCATCAATGCCAGCTACAACTGTATCGACCGCCACCTGAAGGCCAACAAGAACAAGACTGCCATCCACTTTGTCTCGGAACTGGAAGAGGAGGCGATCCAGCACATCACCTACCAGGAACTCTATGTGCGGGTCAACGAGTTTGCGGCTCTGCTGCGGGATACGGCAAAGCTGAAACGCGGCGACCGGGTGACCATCCACATGCCGATGTCGCCGGAACTGCCGATCACCATGCTGGCCTGCTCGCGCCTCGGGGTCATCCACTCGGTGGTCTTCGGTGGATTCTCGGCCAGTGCCTGTGCCGACCGTATCGTCGACTCCCAGAGCAGGGTCCTGATCACCATGGATGCTTATTACCGGGCCGGCAAGCTGCTCAATCACAAGACCGTCGACGACGAAGCCTGCCAGATTGCCGCCGAGGGCGGCCAGAAGGTCGACACCCTGCTGATCTGGCAGCGCTATCCCGGCAAGATGTCCTCCGATTCGCCGCTCGTCGAAGGCCGCGACGTCATAGTCAACACCGAGCTGAAGAAATATTACGGTGCCCGGGTCGAGCCGGAGAAAATGCTGGCCGAGGAGCCGCTGTTCCTGATGTACACTTCTGGCACCACCGGCAAACCCAAGGGCTGCCAGCACGGCACCGGTGGTTATCTTGCCTATGTCACCGCGATGTCCAAATATATCCAGGACATCCATCCCGAGGACGTTTACTGGTGCATGGCCGACATCGGCTGGATCACCGGACACAGCTTCATCGTCTACGGCCCGCTTGCCCTCTGCGCCTCGACGGTCATCTACGAAGGCGTGCCGACATATCCCGATGCCGGCCGCAGCTGGCGGATCGCCCAGGCCCTCGACGTCAACATCTTCCATACCGCTCCGACGGCCATCCGGGCCTTGCGGAAGGTTGGACCAGATGAGCCGGCCAAGTACAACTATACCTTCAAGCACATGACCACGGTCGGCGAGCCCATCGAACCGGAGGTCTGGAAGTGGTACCAGAAGGAGGTCGGCAAGGGGAAGGCGGTTATCGTCGACACCTGGTGGCAGACCGAGACCGGTGGTTTCCTCTGCTCCACCGTGCCGGGCATCCAGGCGATGAAACCGGGCAGCGCCGGGCCGGCGGTTCCGGGCATTCATCCGGTGATCTATGACGAGGACGGCAACGAGATCCCCGCAGGCGCTGGCAAGGCGGGCAATATCTGCATCCAGAATCCATGGCCCGGACAGTTCCAGACCATCTGGGGCGACCGCGACCGCTTCGTCAAGAACTATTTCGAACGCTACTGCAAAAACCCGAACAGCAAGGACTGGCGCGACTGGCCGTATCTGACCGGTGACGCCGCGGTGCAGGCGGCGGATGGATATTACCGCATCCTCGGCCGTATCGATGATGTCATCAATGTCTCCGGGCATCGGCTGGGAACCAAGGAAATCGAGTCGGCCGCGCTGACCGTCCTCGAGGTCGCCGAGGCCGCCGTCGTGCCTGTCGCCCATGAAATCAAGGGCAAGGAGCCGGATCTCTATGTCTCCCTGAAGCCTGGCTTCAAACCGTCGGACGAAATCGTCAAGAAGGTGGACGACGCCATTGTCCACCAGATCGGCAAGATCGCCAAATGCCGCAAGGTCTGGATCGTTCCGGATATGCCCAAGACCCGCTCCGGCAAGATCATGCGGCGCGTTCTCGGTGCTATATCGAACCATGGCGATGTCGGTAACGTCATGACTCTGGCCAATCCGGAAGTTGTCGAGGAGATCAAGAAGATGGTAGGATAACGGGCGTATTCAACTGAATATCTGCCTGTTCGGGAGGGCGGAGGTCAGTCCTGCGGCCTTCGCCCTCCCGTTTTTCATGGAGAAGTCAAGGGAGAACGATGGCCTCGCCGCTGGCTGTACCCGTGCCGTTTGTACTCAATTATCCCGGTTCGTCAGTGGATGATATCGCCGTCTTCTGTGTCGCAGTGCTGGTTGCCGTAACCGTCAGCGCCGAAAGCCAGGGATTTGCCGCCACCTTTCTCGGCGACAGGCAATCCGGTGGCGGCAGGCGCTTCCATTTTAACTGTTTTCTCCATCTTGACCTGCTCGGCACCCTCTGTTTCTTCATCGCCGGGTTCGGCTGGGCCAGAGAAGTCAAGATCGATGCTTCGCATTACAAGCACCCCCGCCTGTACCTGGTGTTGAGCCGATTGGCGGGCCCGCTGGGCAACCTCCTGGCCGCCAGCATTGCCGCCAGCATCCTGGCGATGCTCGGCAGCCTCGGTTACGAGGACAAGACCTTCTCCTCGCTGGTCGTCGTCAACCTGATGACCGCGATTTACGGGTGCATCTGCGTCCATCCGCTGCCGGGGTGGTCCATTCCAGCAGTGCTGCTGAAGGGTTTCAGAGGAGGGGAGGTGCTGATCCGCTACTGCCGTCTTGGTGGACCGTTTCTGCTGATTGCCTGGTTCTTTGTTGCCAGGCTGTCCGGCAGAGATCCGCTCGGCACCGTTCTCAATCCCCTGGTCGAGGCAGTGGCCCGTTTCCTGTCGGCGCCGATGAACCTGCTCTCCTGAGGTACACCGCTCACTCTTTGCCTGCGGTCATGTCCTCTGTGATATGCTCTGGAAGGTTTTCAGGTAGGTATTCGAGGAAGCTGAACAGGCACTCTTCGAGGTCCTGGCAGCGCCTGAAGTTGGCCACGATCATCTCCTCTCTGGCAGGTTCGCCTGCGCCATAGCGCTCGAGGATGTATTCGAGGCGGCTGTCGAGGGTGACGATGACATCGTGCCGCACACGCTTGTCGGCGTAATAGACAAGCTCGCGGGCGTTGAAGATGCCAGCCTGGTACCGATCTATGGAGTAGTCGGAGAGGATGACATGATCCCGGACGATCTCCCCGATCTCCGGGTAGCCGAGATCCCGGCAGATCTCTTCGCCGACCTCGGCATGCCGGCAATGTGTCTGCAGGCACTGGGTCTTGGCGATGTCGTGGAGCAGGCCGCCGGCAATCACCAGCGCGGCCGGCGGCAACGGATGGCGGATTCCCGCCGACTTCTGCAGGCCGTGCAGGAGAGTTGCCGCCACCCTGGCGACCATCAGGGAATGGGCGCGGATGTTGTCGTACATCGCGAAATCGTCCATGTAGGCCAGGCACTGTCTGACGGTCGGGATATTCATCCTGGTAAGATCAGGCTGCAGTCCTGCGACTGCTCAGTTCATGCACCGCCTCGACGGCGATCCGCGCCTGCTCAGGCGGCGTGAACTGGTGGATGCCGTGGCCGAGGTTGAAGATGTGGCCGAAGGCGTCCCTGGCCCCGTCGAGTATCCCCTGGATGCGCCGGCGCAGTTCATCCTTTGGCAGCAGCAGGGCGAATGGGTCGAGGTTGCCCTGGACCGCCCTGCGGCCGACCCGCCGCACCGCCTCACCGATATTGATCCGCCAGTCGAGGCCGATTACATCCGCACCGGATGTGACGGAGAGGTCAAGCAGCGTAGCGCCGTTATTGGCGAAATAAATAATCGGCAGCCCGGTCTGCTGCAGGCCGGCGACGATCTCGCGGACAAAGGGCAGGGCGAAGCGCTCGAAATCGCAGGGGGCGAGGATGCCGGCCCAGGAATCGAACAGCATCAGGGTCTGGGCGCCGGCCCTGGCCTGGGCCTGGAGATAGGCCAGGGTGGTGCC
>CAYYWK010000013.1:0-15745 GCA_964475345.1 uncultured Desulfobulbus sp. | reverse complement strand
CCTTCTGGAAAATTCCATCATTTGGCTTCTCGTCAACCTCGGAAGAGTTCTCCTGCGCAGGCGAAAGACTCATAATCGCCCAGTTAGGTTGTGTTTCATGTTCTGGATTCTGCCTGTTGTTTCACCGGCGTAATCAGCCTTGTGGTTTTTTTGTAAGATCTCCTGCCTAGGGTGAAACAGAAAACCGGGAGGGCTGAACATCGTGATTCGCAATCATATTTCGAATACTGACTGCAAGGTCCGGCAACCGCAAGGCTTCAGTTTGGTCGAACTCATGGTTGCCATGGCGATTGTCGGAATCATTACAGCGATGGCCATTCCGGCATATTTGTCCTGGAAGCCGCGAACAGCGGTGAGAAGCGCCGTCATGCAGGTGCGGAGTGACCTCAATCGCGCAAAGATGAGGGCTGTCGAGATGCGGCGCCAGTGCCGGATAGTGTTTTCAACAGCTGGCTATCAGATCTTTGATGGGAACCGGATAATGAATTCCAATCAGTGGGGAAATATTGATTCGAATGGAGTGTTTACTAATGGCGTTCCGGCCATGGCGAGGGATTTCATTGACTACCCGCTGGTGACGATTCGTACTGGCGGTGGAGCGGAGATAGTGGCTGGCTCTGAACCGAAGATCACCTTTTCTCCCCGCGGGACTGCGATCGTCAACAGTATTCAAGTGAATCACCCTCATGCTGCTGGAGCGACAATAGCCGTGGATATCGTGTCGAGGATTCGGACAACATGGCAATGAAGCGTACAGTCCGCCGATCGACCGCCGGTTTTACGTTGATCGAGGTTTTAATTTCCCTTGCCATTCTCGGCTTTGTGCTGGCCGGGGCAATGACATTATTCTCGAAAACAACCAATCAAAACACCTCGCAAGAGATGCTGGTCACTGTCTCGAGGGATTTGCGGGCCGCGAAATTGCTGCTGGTTGACGAGATCCGTTCCGCCGCCTGCAATCCCCAAAACAAGATACCTGTCGGTTTTCTCGATGATGCCGACGACAAGAAGAACACGGATGCGAACTCCATCCATTTCACCCGGGATATTGATAACAACGATTCAGACGAGTTGTACGAGCCGGACGGCAAAGTCGATGGCACCAACGAAGATATAGCCTATTTCAGAAAAGATTCCGCAGGGGCGATTCTCAACCCCGGAGATAGCACCCCTGGAACCCTGGTCCGGGTCACAAGAGGGGGGGGGATTCCTCAGCCGGTTGCCGACAATATCACGGATCTTCAGTTCCGGTATTACGACAGCAGCAACACCATGATCGATCCGGCGACGATGAATTCGGATGTTGTTCTGGGAAGAATCAGAACGGTCGAGGTACTGCTGACTGGGCAGGTTGAGAGTACGGTGACTGTCAACCCCGATAATCTGAACCAGACACTCAACTTCAGAATCCGTGTTCGCAACAGGTGAGGGGGAAATGGGGAAATTTCAACGGATGTCTCAGTTTGTTCGACAGGAGTGTTTTGATGAAAAGGGATTTACCGTGATCGAGGCGCTGTTGGCCTTGGCACTTCTGGGCATTGGATTGATGTCAATCATGACTCTCCAGGTTAGTAACACCAATTTGAATTCAAGTTCCCGGCGGCAGACAGAGGGGTACACATGGGCAATGGGCCAGGTCGAAAAACTCCTCGACGGTGCCTATGACACCGATGCGGACATGCAGGTTCAGGGCAATGCCGGGGTGGTGGGGGACGGCCACATCGTTGTCCAGGGTCCGTATACGGTCGAGTGGGACGTGGTCGATAATTCAGCTGCTATAACCAATACTCGACTAGTCAGTGTCAGTATTCGCCACAACAACCGGCAGATTGCCCAGGTCGACTACACACGAGTCAGAGAACCCTTATAACAGAACAGGGAGACAGTATGGCGCACCAGTTTTTTCTGGGGACATCCCTGCCGCTCGGGACAGTCAATAACGACCGCGGAGCGGCAATGTTCACTACAATTCTGATCCTCTTGCTGCTTTCCATCGTCATGGTTGCCTCAACCAATACGACCGTAACGGAAAAGAGACAGATTCGCAGTGAAGCACTTTTCCAGAGGGCATTTTTCCTTGCAGAGTCTGCCGCTCTTGAGTCCATCCAGAAACTGGCAAATGAGACGGACCCTGGGGAGTTGCTGGCTCCGTTGATTCAGCCAGGCGCAAATAACGAGGATCTGGTGATGAGCGCCGACGCCGATGAACCGCAAAGCGACCTGCGCAATCTTGACAGGGACAAGAATGGAACGATTGAAAGCGGAGATATTCTGGATGCATCTGAGATTGATCCAAACAATGCAACCCGCCGGGTTGCGGTACAGATGCCCATTGACGGAAGTTCGCTCGGGTTGGAAGGGAGCCGGCTGTACACCTATATGGCCTATGGCTATACCGAGTCGAATGGCGGGCGTGCGATGATAAAGGTCGGCTTTAGGAAACGTTTTTGATGCACACTTTCCAGGGGATAAGCCGTTGGAAGCCGACTTTCTTGAGTGGAGGAGCCGTATGGAAAAAGTTCTGTCAAAATACTTGACTGCAGTTCAACTGCTTGCGGGCTTGGCAATCGTCCTCTGCATGTCGAATCACGCCTGGGCGACATGGAAGATTACCTCAAGTATTGCAGGCAGTGCCAACGGCACTATTAAGCCGATGGGGATATGTGAAGGCTGCTCTAGCCAAGAGTACAAAATCACGGCAAATCCCGGTTATCACCTGTCCTGGGTGAAGGTGGATGGTGAAGAGGTCGCCTCGTATACAATTCCCGACGGTGTCACGACGTACTCCCATGCATTTACCAATATTGACGCCGACCATACCATCGAGGTCGCCTTCACCCAGAGAATCACCGTATTAGAAAATTCTGCCTTTGGGAGCATTGCTCCTGCACCGGTTGCTCCGGATACTTCCATCGAGGTTGAGTATGGTAGCCAGCCGACCTTTGTGCTGAACGCATCCGACCCCTGCGAAAAAGGACATACCCACCATATTTCCAACATCCTCGTCGACGGGGTCGCAACAGGAATCAGGGGCCAGGGCGAAAAGGGGCCCTACAGTTACACGTTCCCTTATCCAGTCACCAAGTCCAGCAAAATCGAAGCGCAGTTCACCGGTCATGTCGACGTCACCGTGACTGGACCCGGATCCGTCGAACTGGGAGAGGTGTCGGTGGCGAGTACCGGCTCGATAGAATTCGAATCCGATATTTACCAGGTGTTCAAGATACTCTCCGGTACCAACTACCATGTCGAATCCGTTCTTTTAGATGGGGTCGAACAGGGCCGGAGGCCGGAATTGTTATTATTAGAAAAGGATGCCCTGGATCATACGCTTCAGGTCACGTTCGCGATCGACTGGTATAGCATTGAACCTGTGTCAACCTATGGATTGATCTTCGACGATTCTCTGGAAAATACCCCTGCCACGACTAAGTACCCTTCATTTGGACAGAATCTTTCCTTTTTTGTCGATATTAACAACGCCGATTACGCCATCGAAGTGCTTCTCATTGATAACGTCAGTGTTGAGATCCCGGCGACTGGCGGCACGTATGTTGATCCAGGTGGGGTGTTCAAGCTGATCAACACCAGTGGAGCTACCCTTGAGGTGCAATTCACCAGTGTACAGGCGAATCACAGGTTGGTCGCTATCGACTATGACAGGAGGCCGATTTCCGACATTCCTCTTGTCGCGATCTCGGAAACCGCTCCTGCCAATATCATGTATATAATCGATGACTCCGGTAGTATGGACTGGGAGGTGATGGTGCCGGGGACGAATCACGGGATGTATTGTGCTCAGGGGACACCGTCATCCTGTTCCGTATTGAAGGATTCGATTTTTCATCCCATGCTGGGTCAACAGTATAGATTGCAGTGGAAATCCCAATGGTATGGCTACAACCGGATGTTCTACAATCCAGCGGTTGAGTATCTGCCATGGCCTCGAGTCAAGCAGGTTTCCGAAAAATTGCATGGTCGTGCCGCAGTCGGTGGAGGCACTTACGCAAAACTCGATAAGGAGGATGCCGATACGCTGAACGCCAGGATTCATCCGTTGATGGGTACAGACCTTGTGAATTTGAGTTCAGAATTCATAAAGGTCAGTACAGGAGTCAATGTTGTCATCGATGATGAGGATGGGGACGCGAATCCTGCGACGGCCTTTATCTGGTCGGACGCCTCACATTGGAATGAAGTTACTGGTGATAGCACACAGTATTTGGGTAATTACAGCGTGTCGAACGGGACATCGACAGCGGCAACGGCTACCTGGTCCTTCACACCAGATATAAACAGTGTGTTCGATATTTCAATAAGTTGGCGATCAAATACCTTGCGTTCCGAAAATGTCAATTACGAAATATCGTGCCCCGCATGCACTGCCCCGATCAGTGGAACATCGACAACAGTTATCAAAACGATCAATCAGCAGAACTCTGGCGCTATCAGTGGCGGTCAGCCCATTTACTCGTTGGGCAGTTATTCTCTGCAGGCGGGCAAGACAGTCACAGTCACAATGAAAGATACAGCCACCGGCGCAAACGAGGTAAGCCTTGATGCCGTGCGGTTCAGTCAGTACTATTCTGTGCCGAATGCTCATTACTACATCTGGTCGGAAACTGATGGGAGCCCGTATCTTGTCGCCTTCGATGCAAAGGTAAATGCTATCAGGTATTTCAAGGTGGCTGGAACCAATATCGACAATCTGCTCGATAATTCCGACGATACGGTAACATCAGTTACCGAGAAGGTGAATACGGATATACCCGCAGATGTAAAAGTCACCGATGATTACGGGACCGCCCTGCAGAATTTTGCAAACTGGTTTACCTATTACCGCACTCGACGATGCTCTGCACTGGCCGCAATTTCCAGATCACTGATGATGATGCGGGGAGTGCAGATTGGCTTTAGCCCGCTTTGGACTTATTCAGTTGCGGATGTTGTACCGGTGGAAAAAGTCAGGGTCGACGGGATCGACAGAACTGACTATTTGCTCGAAAAACTTTTCCAATGGAGGGCTTTTAGTGCTACGCCTCTGCTTGATGCCCTTGAAGAAGTGGGAGAGTATTTCGCCAATACGGATACGGATGACTGGTCGACAGGTCTGGCCTCGCCTTACTGGCCTGCGGAAAAGGGAGGGGCCTGCCAGCAGGCTTTCGCCATTCTGGTGACTGACGGGTTTTGGAACTTTGAGTGGTGGGAGACGAATACCTATCACAAGAAAGCAGACAATGATAATACCAATTACAAAGACAGCGATGGCGATTCTTTGTATTCGGATTCATATGATATGAGCACGCTCGCCGATATAGCGATGTATTATTATGAAAACGATCTGTCGCCGCTGGCCAACATGGTGAAGACTTCTCCTGAGCAGACCTGTACGCACGATGATCCGGCAAACTGGCAGCACATGGTGACGTATACGGTGTCGTTCGGGCTCCATGGTACTCTTGATGACCCGGCAAACTACAATCTCTTCGTGGACTCTGCGAGTCCCAACTACCCCAAATGGCCAAAACCTGTGGCGGATCAGCCGACAACCACTGACGATCTCTGGCATGCCGCGGTGAATGGCCGGGGAGAGTTTCTGAATGCCGAAAATCCTGACGACCTGGTGAAATCCCTGGCCGCAATCAGCGAGAATTTCTCCAAGCGAGCCGGCTCTTCCGCATCGGTTTCCATCAACGGTGATGAACAGTACGAATCGATCAACGGCAATATCAGGATGTACCAGAACTCCTACAATTCCACAGGATGGTTTGGGGATGTGAAGGCATATCGGTTGATGGGCAAATCTGATCCCCCTGCACTTGATTCCAACGACGATGGTATTGTCGATGCAAGCGTCTGGTCTGCTTCACAAAAACTCGAATCTTTTCTGGGGACCGATGGTGCAAACTCTATAAACAGGAAGATATTTACCTACAATACCGAGACGCTGCAGAGTACAGCGTTTGAGGCGGCGAATCTCGCTGGCAGTCAATTGCTTGGCCTGTATCCGTATTATCTGAGTTCTGGAGCTACTGCCTCAGATGTCATCGGTTATCTCCGGGGAGATAACGTGAAGGTTCTCGGTCAAACAGGTGGCGTGTTCAGGAAACGACTTGGGCCTCTCGGGGATATTGTCAACTCGAAGGCCAAATACCAGGATGGAGTGCTCTACGTTGGCGGAAACGATGGCATGCTCCACGCATTCGATGCGACGGATGCCCATGGTGGCGAGGAATTATTCGCCTACATCCCGAGTTTTGTCTATCCGTACTTGAGAAGACTCGCCGACCCCGCCTACAAGCATAATTTCTTTGTCGACAGTACTCCATGTACCAAAAAAATTGACAATACACTGACATTGCTGGTTGGAGGGTTGGGCAAGGGAGGCAAGGGGTATTTTGGCCTGGATATATCCAATCCAGGAACGTTCAGCGAAAACAATGTGTTGTGGGAGTACCCCGCTCCTCCAGCAGAGTTGTTCTCAGATGATACCACCCTCACATTCTTGAATCCTTCCGGGAATGATTTTATCCAGTCATCAGTCACCAGCAAGTTCGCCGGAGATGCCTTTGCACCGGGGAAATATATTACAGTCATAGGGGCGGATTGCTCAGGTCACAGCAACAATGGGACCTACGAAATCCTGAGCAGAAATGCCGACGGGACTGCAGTGGAAATCGTCGATGGCAGTCTCATTGATGGCTGTGGAGACGGCAGGCCCATCACTGTCACAGAATCAACAGCCGATCCCGGAATAGGTTATTCGTTCAGCAATGCAGTGATCGTCAAGTCGAACGATTCCTCGATCAATGCGGGAACCAGACTTGAAGGGTATGTCGTCATCTTCGGCAATGGCTATGCCAGTGAGGACGGAACAGCCCAACTCTATATCGTAAATCCGCTGAACGGTAAGGTCATTCAAAAGATCGATACCGGTTTTGGACCGGCAAACGGTCTCTCCAGTCCAAAGGCAATCGATGTCGATTATGACCTGCGAGTGGACTATGTGTATGCCGGAGATCTCCTTGGCAACATGTGGAAATTTGATCTGCAGGGGACACATGGCAGCGATTGGCAGGTGGCTTTCTGCGAGAACGGCGATGCCAGTTCTCATTGCAATGCCGTTGGTGTCGATTTGAAACCTCTGTTCACAGCCGCCAAACGCCAGCCGATCACTGCGACGCCAGATGTCATGATCCACCCCACCTACAAAGGGTACATGGTGATTTTCGGGACCGGGCAGTTTCTGGGATTGCCGGATCTGCTTTCGAAGCATACCCAGTCGTTGTATGGCATCTGGGATTGGGCGCCCGATGAGTATGACGAAGGTTACCTTGGTTTGCGAATGGACACGCTTGAAGACATCGATCTCGACGGAAGACTCGACACAGATGAAGATCTGAATGGTAACGGAATCCTCGACCCAGGCGAGGATGTCGATGATGATGGAAACCTGGATGTCAATGAGGATGTGAATTCCAACGGCAGGATAGATGCGTTGAGCCCGACCCTGCTCAGCAACGGGCCGGTCGTCGACGGCCGGGGAAATTCAACAAATACCCTTGTGCGCCAGGAGACGTTGATTGAAGGAGCCTTGACGGAGGATACCAACAGGGACGGCATTCTTTCCAGCGAAGAGGATATTAATGATAACGAAGAGATAGACACATATTCCTATTATAGGATTCCAACGAGCTATACGGTCGATTGGACGCTGAAAGCCACTGCCGATTTGAACAATGATGGCAAGATTGATGCTAAGGACAATGCTCCTCAAGTAAATCTTGGATGGTGTTTCGACCTGCCCGGTCGGATCATGGATGCCGATAATGTCGATAATGATGGTGATGGAGCAATTGATGAAAGCGGAGAACGATCGCTTGGCGAAAGAGTTACCAACGATGCGATTATCCGCGATGGCAGAGCTATTCTCGTTTCATTCGGAGTTACAGGATCCACCTGTGATGTAGGTCTCTTTTCGTTCCTCAATGAGCGAAATGCCGAAACCGGAGGGAGTTTCACCTCGCCAATTCTCGACATTAATGGAGATGGACAAGTTGATCAACTTGATCTGCTCAGGATTGTCGATGAGAACGGTGATGTGATCGATGGAGTTGCCACTGACAAAGGTTTTGACGGCCGTCTCTTTAATCCTGCCATACTCATCAGAGAGGATGATGGAGATGGGGAGCTTGAAGAAATTAAATTCATGAATTCATCCTCAGGGAAGATTGAAGCGCTCATCGAGAAGGCCGAAAGACGAGGGATCTACTACTGGCAGCAGATAGAGTAGACACCTCATCTGCTGCCGGTTGCTCGATCAGCCGATAGCTGCTGCTGTTTTAAGCTGCAGCTTCGGGAACATCTTTCAGGTTTGAGGCAATCAGGCTGTTTTTGGTATTTCGTGCGGAAACTGTCAGCGCAGTGCAATAAAAAGGACGGTTCAAAGAGGAAACTGTTATGAACACGAGAAATTTATTACTCATTTGTCTTGGGATTTTTCTGACAATAGCTGCTTGTTCTGTCTTTGCCTGGGAAGCAAAGGCGGCACAGGATATAGTCGCACCTTTCAGCATGGAGAAGGAGCTTCTTGCTAACGCTGAGGCAGACAACCCACCGATCACGGGGTGGATTAATGTTATAGGTGAAAAATATTTGGTTATTGACGACAGTCAGTTTGCGATTACCAAGGATACGGTTTTTCTCGTTGATAAAGGCGCATTGGTATCTGGAGTTTTTGTTTCGTTGAGAACGGATGCAGAGAGAAATCTGTTGGAAGTAGATATCGTTGAACCAACTGAAGAAGATCTTAAGCGTAAGCCGGATGAAATATCTGAATTAGTAAATATTTCAAATTCAGAAAATACCTCACCTAAGCCTGATAGAGAGGATGACTTGCGATTTCAGGACGGGAAATGGGTGAATTGATTGTGCCGATTGTTTTCCTCTCCCCGTTGCGGGTACAATTTCCTTCCGAGCGCATTTCAGAAGAATTGTGAAAGTGCTCAGCTTTTTTGATTTTATTTCAATTTGTTGGCATTTCACTTGCGTAGCGGTATCACCGCAATCTCAGGCCTGCTAAGCTACCCGACAACTTCAAAACCGATGGTTTCAATAGCAGTTTTGAGTCTTTCTGAGGCTATGTCTCCTCTGTAGTGCGCTTCACCTTTCTCCAGGTCGACCTTCACCTCCGATATGCCAGGAATCTGGTTCAGTGCTGTGGTTACCGAAGCGACACAGTGCTGGCAGCTCATGCCCTTTATTTTGATCACGGCCATTGTTGATCTCCTCGTTCTGAAGTAGATTTTTGCGTACCTTGAAAGAATATAGGTCGAGAGCAACGGGAAATCAATGCGCTGCTCAGCGCGGGGAGGGGATGACCGGATGCAGAAAGTTTTGAATATGGCCGTGAGAGGGATGCATTGCGCGTCCTGTTCAAGCCGCATCGAGAAGGTCGTTGGCGGGATGGCCGGTGTCGATGAAGTGTCGGTCAACCTCGCGGCCGAAACTATGGCCCTCAGCTGGGATGAAAACATCGTATCGCTAACTGAGATATCCGAGAAGGTTGCTCAGATCGGCTTCGAGTTGGTAACTCCCGCCCGCCAGGAAGAGATCACCCAGCTCTTTTCAATCGGCGGCATGCACTGCGCCGCATGCTCGACCAGGATCGCCAGGGTGGTTGGGAACCTCCCCGGTGTCGTTGCCGCCGATGTCAATCTGGCCACGGAAACCGCGCGTATTGTCTACCTCAAAAATTCCTGCACGGTCAGGACCATCCGCGACACGATCGCAAGCCTGGGCTTCACTGCTCGCGTGCAGGACAGCCGAATCAGTGACTTCGACAGCCGGCAGCGGGAGAAGCTGATCGAACTGGGCGGCATGAAAAGGCGGCTGATGTTGATGTTCTGTTGTGCTGTGCCGCTCCTCTATGTCTCGATGGGGGGAATGGTCGGACTGCCGCTTCCGGCTGTGCTTCATCCTTACCACCATCCATTTGTCTTTGCCCTGCTCCTGTTTATTCTCGTTCTCCCCGTCGTCTGGCTGGGCCGGACGTTCTATCTGGTCGGCATTCCGGCACTGCTCAGGAAAAGCCCGAACATGGATTCGCTGATCGCCGTCGGCACCGGCGCGGCATTTATCTATTCCACTTGGAATCTCGTCGAGATAGCGATGGGAATCGATCCGCATGCAAGGGCGATGGACCTGTATTTCGAATCGACCGGGGTGCTTTTGGCACTGGTGTCTCTTGGCAAATTTCTTGAAGCGAGGGCGAAGTTGCATACCTCCGATGCCATTGCCAAGTTGATGGCGCTTACACCTGACACCGCAATCCTGCTCACGGATGGTGGACAGGTGCCAATGGCGACGGCTGAGATTGAGGCCGGTGATATCCTGCTGGTGCGGCCGGGCGACCGGGTTCCGGTGGACGGGAGTGTGATCAGCGGCCGTTCAGTGATCGATGAGGCGATGCTCAGCGGCGAGAGCATGCCCGTCGACAAGAAGGAAGGGGACAAGGTTTTCGGTGGAACGGTCAATATCGACGGGGCTCTGCATGTCCGTGCCGAGCAGACAGGCGAGAATACCGCCCTGGCGCGGATTGTCCGGATGGTGCAGGAGGCGCAGGGGACAAAAGCGCCGATTGCCACCCTGGCCGATACCATCAGCCTGTATTTCGTACCGGCAGTCATCGGCCTGGCATGCTGCAGCGGAGTCCTGTGGTATGCAGTCGGGGATACGTCATTGACCGCTAGTCTGCGCTATTTCATCGCCGTGCTGGTGATTGCCTGCCCGTGTGCCATGGGACTGGCCACCCCGACCTCGATCATGGTGGGAACGGGCAGGGGTGCGCAGCTCGGCGTTCTGGTGAGAAACGGCACCGCCCTGGAAAACGCGGCGAAAGTCGATACGGTGCTCTTCGACAAGACCGGAACGCTGACTGTCGGCCGGCCAAGCGTCACCGATATCAGCTGTCTGCTTGAGGAATACGGCGAGCGGGAGGTATTCAGACTCGTCGCCTCTCTCGAACAATCCTCGGCGCATCCGCTGGCCCAGGCGCTTGTCGTCGCGGCGAGGGAAAGAGCCGTTGAACTGATACTGCCCGGTTCGTTCAACTCGCTGAGCGGTCTGGGGATCGAAGGGGAGGTGGACGGCAGAAAGGTCATCCTGGGCAACAGGGAGCTTCTTGAGCTGCGCGGGATCGCCACTGGCAGAGGAGATGAGGCGGCAAAGCAGTGGGCAACAGAAGGCAAGACCGTCCTCTATTGCGCTGTCGATGGCCGGCTTGCGGCGGTCGTGGCCATTGCCGATGCGCTGAAGCAGGACGCCGCGGAAACTGTGGCGCAGCTGCGGCGGATGGGATGCACGGCGATCATGCTGACGGGGGATCATCCGCTGACTGCTGAGATGATAGCCGCGCAGGCGGGACTGAACGAGGTGTATGCACGAGTACTTCCGGAAAACAAGGCGGAGAAAGTCAAATCCCTGCAGGATCAGGGCAGGACCGTCGCGATGATCGGCGACGGCATCAACGACGCTCCGGCCTTGGCTCAGGCAGATGTGGGGATTGCCATGGGGACGGGTGTCGACATCGCCATCGAGTCAGGGGACATAGTGCTGAACCATGGCCACATCAGGCATGTGGCAACAGCGTTGAGATTGTCGAAGGCGGTGATGCGCAACATCCGGCAGAATCTCTTCTGGGCCTTCGCGTTCAACGTGATAGGCATTCCCGTGGCAGCCGGTGCCCTGGTGCCGTTCGGCGGGCCATCCCTCAACCCGATGCTCGCAGGCGCCGCCATGGCGCTCAGTTCGGTGATGGTCGTCAGCAATGCCCTGCGGTTGAGATTATTCAAGTGAGCGGCGATCGAAGTTTTCGGCATTTCATCTCTGATGTTTTCCCTTGACTTTTTGCGCTGATTTTTTATAAATGGTACCTCGTGACTGAACGCAGATTCATTATGTTGTCGTATGCAAATTTTTGCGTACGGCGTGTGATTTAACCATCAAAAGAAAGAGGAAATCTATGTCAAAATTGGTTGCACCTCACGGTGGAAAAGGCTTGGTATGTGCTTTGCTTACTGGCAGCGAGCGTGATGCAGAGTTGAAGAAAGCAGCTGGCCTCAAGCAGATCGAGATCTCAGCCCGCGCCAAAGGCGATCTGATCATGATGGGAATCGGCGGCTTCAGCCCCCTTTCCGGTTTCATGACCAAAGCAGACTGGAAGGGTGTCTGCGAGAATTTCCAGATGGCAGACGGTACCTTCTGGCCGGTGCCGATCACCCTCGATGTCGCTGCAGCTGACGCTGCTGCCATCAAGGAAGGTGACGAGATTGCTCTCGTGCGCAAGGGCGAGACCTTTGCCACCATGAAGGTCACTGAGAAGTTTGAAATGACCGACGCTGACAAGAAGTGGGAATGTGAGAAAGTCTTCAAGGGCATGGGCGAAGATTCCAGCGACGACAAATTCTGGAAGGTAGCGCTCGAGGATCATCCTGGCGTGCAGATGGTCATGGCTCAGAAAGAGTTCAACATTGCCGGTCCTGTCAAGGTTCTTTCCGAGGGTGAGTATCCGGCAGAGTATCCGGGAATCTACCTGACTCCCGCCCAGGTTCGCTCCATGTTCGACGAGCGCGGCTGGAAGGATGTCGCCGCCCTGCAGTTGCGGAACCCGATGCATCGTTCCCATGAGTATCTTGCCAAGATCGCTGTCGAAGTCTGTGACGGCGTGCTGATCCATTCCCTGATCGGCAACCTGAAACCGGGCGACATTCCTGCACCGGTTCGGATCAAGGCCATCGACATCCTGATCGAGAACTATTTCGTCAAGGAGAACGTCATCAGCGCAGGCTATCCGCTGGATATGCGGTATGCCGGCCCCCGCGAAGGACTCCTGCATGCAACCTTCCGCCAGAACTATGGCGTGAACAGAATGCTGATCGGCCGCGATCATGCCGGTGTAGGCGATTTCTACGGCCTGTTCGAGGCTCAGGACATCTTCGATCGCATCCCGGTAACCGGCAATCCTGCCAAGGATCTGCTTTGTTCCCCGATGAAGATCGACTGGACCTTCTACTGCCACAAGTGCGACGGTATGGCTTCCCTGCGTACCTGTAACCACGGCAAGGAAGATCGCGTCATCCTCTCCGGAACCAAGCTCCGCAAGGCGCTTTCCGAGGGTGCCGAGGTTGTTGATCACTTCGGCCGCGATGAGGTTCTCACCCACCTGCGTGCGTACTATGAAGGCCTGACCGAGAAGGTTGAGGTCAAGATGCAGGGTGCAGCTTCCGGCGCCAAGATGTAATACCGCTTTTCAGTAGTCTTCAAGGAGATACTCCCTAGGTGGGAGTATCTCCTTTTTTTTTCTCGTGGCCGTATGGTCGAGTCGTACTGCAGGTGTGAGGATATGGCTGAGATTCAGGTGGGGCTTGGGGAAAGGAGTTACCCGATCCGTATTGATAACGGCTGTCTGGCGAGGATTGGCGAGGACCTCGTCTCGCGGGGGATTGCAAAGCGTTTTGCGATCGTCACTGACGACAGGGTGGCAAGCCTGTACGGCCAGGTGGTGATCGATAGTCTGCGCAAAGCGGGAATACAGCAGGAAATGCTGATATTCCGGCATGGAGAGGAAAGCAAGCATCTCCAGACAGTAGGTGAACTGGCCAGCCGTCTGGCAAAAGCCGGGTTTGACCGCAAGGATGGGCTGATTGCCCTGGGCGGCGGGGTTGTCGGAGATATCACAGGCTTTCTTGCATCCATCTACATGCGCGGCATACCCTTCGTGCAGGTACCCACCACGCTCCTTGCCCAGGTGGACAGTTCAGTGGGCGGTAAAACCGGTGTTGATCTGCCTGAAGGGAAAAACCTGGTCGGGACCTTTTACCAGCCGAAGGCCGTCTACATCGATCCCGATGTGCTCGCAACCCTTGATCGGCAAGAGTTGCTCTGCGGGCTTGCGGAAGTGATCAAATACGGTGTCATCCGCGATATACGGTTTTTTGAGTTTCTTGAAAAGCGGCGTCTGCAGATACTCACGCTTGCGGCAGGAGATATTGCAGAGACACTCGTCAACTGCTGCAGGATCAAGGCTGATGTCGTCGAGCGTGATGAACGGGAAGGAGGACTGCGGCGCATTCTCAATTATGGCCACACCGTAGGCCATGCCGTTGAGGCGGCATCCGCATTTGCCATACCGCATGGCCTTGCCGTGGCGATCGGCATGGTTGCTGCCGCCAGAATAGCCACTGCCAAAGGGATCCTTGCGCAGGAAGAGGAACGGAGGATCTCCGGGCTGATAGCTGCCTACGGGATGCCGATAGGTGTTCCTGAAAACCTTGACAGGGAAAGGATCAAGGCATATCTGAAAACTGACAAGAAATCCGTTGCCGGCAGGGTTTTCTATATCCTGCCCACCGGCATCGGCTCCGTCTGCATTACGGATGAGGTTTCAGACCAGCACCTCGATCAGGTGATTTGCTAAACAGCAGGCTGAACTTCGGGTCTGAGACCGGGACTCGTCTTATCAAGTGTGGTGAATATATGCCGATTTATGAATTCTTTTGCGACAGCTGCAATACCATCTTCAATTTCTTCTCGCGTCGGGTGGATACCTCCACCATCCCCTCATGCCCTCGCTGCGGCAAAGAGAAACTGGCGAAGCAGATGTCCGCCTTTGCCACCATCTCAAAGAGTGGAGAGGATAGCGACGACCCGTTGGCAGGATTCGATGAGGCCAGGATGGAGCGCGCCTTTGCCCGCCTGATGAAGGAGGCCGAGGGGATGAACGAGGATGACCCGCGGCAGATGGCCTCGCTGATGCGCAGATTCAGTCAGGAGACCGGCGTGGACCTTGGCGGCAGCATGGAAGAGGCACTTGGCCGCATGGAAGCAGGCGAGGATCCCGAAGAGATCGAGAAGGAAATGGGGGACGTGCTTAATGAAGGCGATCTGTCATTCGAATCTCTGAAAAAGAAAACGGCTGCCGGCAGAAAACGACCGTCGCATGACGAAAAGCTGTACGATCTCCATCCTGTATAAGTCTTTGCTATCCTGCACTTTCTTCAATGATCCGCAGTTGCCAGGCGAAGGCCAGGTATCAGTGAACCGTCTCCGAACCGCCTGACAGGATTTGCTGTATCTGGTGTTCGCGTTCCTTTTTGCGGATAATCTCGCGGGCCTCTTCTTCAGCAATTCCCAGCACCCTGGCCAGAGCGGCGACATCGTATAACGGTTCCCCGCCAGGGCCATGTGAGACCGGCTGCAGCTCCGGGAAATAGGTCTCGGTGGCTATTCCGGAGGCTTTGAGCAGCAGCTCCCTTATTTCAGGGGGGCCAAAGAGCATCAGCCATTCCACTGCTTCGGCCCAGAGCTTGGAGTCGACGGTCTGGTGTTGCAGGATCTTCAACGCTGTTTCAAGGTTCCATTGATCTTTGAAATTCATCAGGTGCACTCCTGGGGTGTTCTTGTTTTTCATCCGTTGCCAGGTATACTATAATTTCTTTGCTGGATTCTGCAAAGAGACGCTTGACGCAAAGGGTGTTCTGGCTGCCCGATGAAAACTAACAGACGGTGAGGAGACTATGAACAGGTTCGATGGCGGGCTGTTTCTGGAAAATATCGAATGGTTTGACGAGACGGGCAGGGAGCTGGTGCATCGATTGCCCGAGGAAGGTTCAGGCGAAATCAAATATGGAGCGCAGCTCACCGTGCGCGACAGCCAGGCCGCGGGGGGCGAGTTAACCTCCACATT
>CAYYWK010000012.1:0-15956 GCA_964475345.1 uncultured Desulfobulbus sp. | reverse complement strand
CTGCTGCGGATCAATCATGACAGAAGGATCTCCACCTTTGAAAATATCCTCCGGCAGGGACAAACCCAAATTCATGATAAAATCTCCACAAGGACATCCGACCGGGAAGACCGTTTCAGGCCGTTCACCCATGCGAATGACATATTCGGCTGAGCGTTTGGTCGCCGGGAAATGGTAGTGAGCCAGTTTGGTGATCGCATGCCGCGCACTCTCATCGATGCTGCCGCTTATCTCACCGCCCTGGATGTGTGCGAGCGGGAAATTTGAATACACGGTCGCCAGAGCAGCTGCAAGGGCTTCGTAGCGATCTCCGATCAGCAGGACTATATCGGGATCAAGTCGAGTGATCTCTGAGGCGAATTCGATTACTCCAAAACCGACACTTTTGGCCATTGATATAGGCACGCTCCCCTCTAGTTCCATGTAAACCTTTGAATCAACACTGAATCCCATCTTCTCGACAATTTCTGCAGACTGGCCGAAACGTTCGAGGACCATCGATCCAGCGCACATTACCTGCAACTCAAGACCTGGTTCGTTTTGAATAGCCCTCATGACCGGCCACAAACGACCGTAATTGGCACGATCTACGAGGACAGTCAAAATTTTTCGCGTTTTCTTGTTATGATTTGCCATTCCTATCCCCTGCATTTGCCTGTAATGGATTCATCAGTATCTGGCTCTGCCTTGGAAGATTTTCAAAAGATGCCTTTATGACTGTTTCTCCGTAACATCTCATCCGCTTATCTCCCTGTCGGCCAGCAATTCCCTGCACACCTCAATGAGCCGATCGCTGGCATTACCATCCAGAGCACCGCATTCATGAGCCAGCATCGCCTTCCGTTTTTCGGCGTATTTCCCTGGATTATCGAGATGATGATGAATCAAAGAGAGAAGTTCTTCGCGATTGCGAGCCACATCGACAATGCCATAGGCCATGATGCGCCGGTTATGACGAGACTTCCAGAACTTGATCGGCACCGGACCTTTCTCGAAACCTCTGTACGATCCCTTTGGCAGATAGTGCATATGAATGCACGGCTTATCAAAAATCGCCCCTTCGATGGCTATGGTCGAATAGTAATCGATCAGCACGTCACAGTGGCAGAGCAGCGGCCACAGTTCCTCTTCTTCAATCTGGATGACCTCTCTCTCCCGATCACCCTTTTTGAAATGGGGGTCGGCGCAACTGACATAGACATTTGGGAGATTTCTGGCATATTGCACGAGTGGGCCGATATAGATTGAGTTCAACAAGGATTTATTGGGATAGAGCCTGATGACCAATTGACAGTTTTCATCATCGGCCAAAAGCCGGCGATAAACGTCAAAAATCTCAAAGTATTGTGATTCATAGACAAATCCTGCAAATACAATAGTTTTCCTGGCCGGATCAAGACCGATGCTCGACAAAAAAGCCGAACGTTCGGGAAGGACAGTTCGCACTATGGAATTATAACGAAGGGAGCCGATCATCCGCACCTTTCCGGCATCAATTCCGTGGAAAACAACGGCATCGCTCTTCATCTGGGGGCCCCAGACCAATAGCCGTTCAGGCATGATACCCCGGAATCCTTTGGACGTCAGATTGTCGTAATTTCCTACAATATGGATTTGAGGGATCCTGTTGCCTTTGGCCCATCTGGTCAGCGCTCCTTCCATCTCCGAGTTGACCGTGCCGATCCCAAGCAATATCAGCAGATCGAATTCTTTTGGATCAAGCCCTTTGACCAGTTCCTGGCGGAACAGTTGCCCTTCAACCCATACGGATAGCAGAACGCAGGTTCTGAAACAGGCAGTCAACAAACAGAGCAGATTCCTGCTAAAAACCCAGGGCCGGAGATTCTTCCACAGACGGCTGAACAGCCGACCGCGACGCCCCATGTCATATGAAGGATATGCAAACCGAACGTCCTCGCAGAAACGCGTCACTGTCCTTCGCCACCCTTGCTCTTCATTGATACTGCAGGTGACATAGCCGCAGCTGGAAATACGGTTGAGCAGGCCGGCGTAGTCCTCGCGGACGATGAAGGTTACCTGAAAGCCACTCTCCATCAACGCCTGCACCACGTCGCCGCGGTGGAGATGATTTGTCGATCCTTTGCCCAGCAGGCCGATGCCAATTCGTTTCTGTTGCATTTTCTTTGATAATACCCATGGTGGTGCCGGAGAACGCCGCGATCGCGCGAACGTTTTCTCAGACTATTGCTGCTGTCTGGAAGAAACCATTCTCAGGGATCTTTTACAGAGAATGCGGGAGATGTGATCACTGGCAATGTCGCTTCCCCGTTGTCAAGCATCCGCTCCGCCAGCCACCAGTCCTCCGGCTCGTTGATGTCATAACCCTCATGTCCTTGGCTGACAAAGGGGATGATGGCCTCCCCGGCTATACTGTTCTGCTCAAGCGGGATTCGTGTCCAGGCGATCTCCAGGCTGGCATCCTGGACGTAAATCTCTGGAAGGGCTGCGTACTGACTGCTGTGCCATGGAGTTGTCCCGTTGCTGAACGGGATCAGCGGCAGCATCCGCTGCCCGCGGATGACCCACATCTTGCCAGGATGTTGCCTGCATTTTTCGATGGCGCGCAGGGAATCGGCTCGTGGGTCGCTGACAAACGCCTCCCAGGCTCGCCTGATGGTCTCCGGCTGCCTGAACGGGCTGGTGGGACGAAGGATGCTGAACACATCGAAATCCCTCCCAGTGTCCTGCAGTTTACGGAGCATCCACACCACCCATTCGATATCAGGGGATTTGTCGCCGGAAATTTCGGCTGATCGCAGCCACGGCACCTCCGCGCCGTAATGTCTGGCTACTTCGGCGTAGAGTTCGCTGTCGGTTGCGCAGATGACCGCATCGAATACCCTGCTGTCGATGGCCGCGCGGACGGTATAGGCCAGGAGCGGATGTCCCCCCAGTGGGCGGATGTTCTTGTCCGGTACGCGTTTGGAGCCCGATCGGGCAGGAATGAAGGCGACTGCACGCATGGTCAAATATGCTCCTGCCGCACCAGGAAAGAGATATTCTTGAGCTCGGAATAGACCTCGAGCGCCTCTACTCCAGGCTCTCTGGTCCCGTTGCCTGAAGCGCCGAATCCGCCGAAAGGCATATGGGGTTCGCTGCCGTAGGTGCCCATATTGACGTTGGCGACCCCCGCCCTGACCCTTTGGGCGAACCACATCGCCCGGTCAACGCTGCGGGTGTGGATCGAGGCGGTCAGCCCGTATTCCGTGGCATTGGCCATCGTCAGCGCCTCTTCCATGCTGTCCGCCGCATGCAGGGTGGTGACCGGGCCGAACACCTCCTGGCAGCAGAGATCGGCGGTTTGCGGCAACCCCTCGATAACCGTCGGCCGCACGTAATATCCGCCCGCCAATTCCTTGTCGGTCGGCGCACAGCCACCGCAGAGGACCCTTCCTCCTTGTGTTTCGGCGGCGGCAATGGCGGCAAGAATGTTCTGCTGCTGGCGCCTGTTGATCACCGGTCCAAGATCGGAGCCGGCGACGACTCCCAGTTTCAAGCTGTTGGCTTTTGCCACAAATTGATCGCGGAAAGCCGCATACACTGTGCGAAAGACGATAATTCTGCTTCCCGACGCACACCGCTGCCCGGCATTGCTGAACGCGGAAAGGGAGGCCCAATGGACGGCCTTCTCAAGATCGGCATCATCGCAGACCACCAGCGGGTTTTTCCCGCCAAGTTCCAGTGAGACTCGGGCGAGTCGACGGCCTGCCGCCTCGGCGATCCATCGACCAACGGAAGTGGACCCGGTGAAGCTGACCACCGCAACCCTGGGATCGGCAACCAGCGGTGCCCCTGCCTGCTGCCCCAGCCCCTGGATGACATTGAAGACGCCATCCGGCATCCCTGCCTCTCTGGTCAGCCTGGCAACCAGCAAGGCGATCCGCGGGGAGTCCTCTGCAGCTTTCAGCACCACGGTATTGCCGCAGATCAATGCCGGGAATGTTTTCCAGGCAATATTGGCTATCGGGGTGTTGGCAGGAACGATCAACCCGGCGACCCCACGGGGCTGACGGACCGTATGGCTGTACTTGCCCGGCATGCCCGACGTCAGCGAGCGCCCGTAGAGCCGCATTCCCTCACCGGCAAAATACTCGGCAAGCTGAATGGCTCCTCCAACCTCGCCTTGTGCGTCCATCGGCGGCTTGCCTGTCTCAACGGCGATACAATCGGCAAGTTCGACCGCATTATTTTTCAGTGCGGCAACGATGTCCGCAAGGATCTGACCACGACGCACCGGTGTCAGGCCGGACCAGGCAGGAAAAGCGCGTTCCGCGCTGGCGACAGCGGTTTCGACATCCTCCGCCGATGATGACGCCACTTCACTGAGCAGGCTGCCATCATGAGGATTGTATTTTTCGATCCACCCGTCTTTTGCAGGCGGACATTCTTGCCCGTTGATCCAGTTCGCTATTTTTGATGACACCGTATTTTCGCTCATATCGCCGTCCAGCCTCCGTCGATGACGAGATTGGTCCCTGTCATGTAGTGCGATGCGGGACTGGCAAGAAACAGCACTGCACCGTTGTACTCGTCCCGGTGCGCCATCCTTCCCACAGGAATTCTCCCGCAATAGGCATCAAGGAAATCCTGTTCCTGCCCGTTGAAAACACCCGCTATGGAGAGCGAGTTGACTCGCACGCCCTGCTTTGCCCAGTATACGGCCAGGTAACGCGTCAGGTTGAGCACGCCCGATTTGGAGGCCGCATAGGCTACCGGTTTGAAAAACACTTCGCCGCGCCTGCGCCTGTATGCATAGAGGTTCTGATCCGGGGAAACCATACCGTAGATCGACGCGACGTTGATGATCGAACCTCCGCCCTTGCTCGCCATGGCGGCACCGAAGACCTGGCAGCACAGATAGGTTCCCTTCAGGTTCACATCCAGCACCTTGTCCCAGGAGCTCTCCGGATACTCCTCGAAGGGGCCGTTCTCCGCAAGCGGCGCCGAAGGAGGAGAGTCGAGGGCCGCATTGTTGATCAGCACCTCGGGCGCCCCTAAATGACCGGAAATGCTGGTCAGAGCATCCTGCAGCGATCCCTTGTTCGTCACATCCGCTGCGCAAAACAGATAGCGATCGCCAAACTCGGCAGCCAGTTGTTTAGCCGCTGATGACTGCGAGAGATCCAGACCGGCCACTCGGGCATTACGCTGCAGAAATGCGCGGGCATATTCAGCGCCAAGTTGACCGGAAACTCCAGTTATCAGAACAATTTTGTCGCTGACATCAAACAGCGGATCTGAACTGCCACCTGCGACACATGTGTTATCCGTCATTTCTGCTCCTCGAGATCTGCATAGCTGATCGGCTCGCCTTGAGCAATAGTGCGTCTGGCGATTTTCCCAATAACGCTGCACGATTCTCGGACAGGGAGATACTGCTTCCTGAATATCCTGCCGGACAGGGAATCAAGTGCAATCCGTTCCCCGGTCTGGATATCGCAGGCGGCGATAAGTGACTTGCCAAGTTTCTGGAAGACAAATTCAGTGCCGAGTTCCGCAGCAGGTTTGGGCGTCATCATGTAGCGGACCCGCTTGATGTCGCGAACAAACTTCCTGAACCCTTCCGGCTCCAGGGCGAAACTGTGATCAGTCCCTTTCCAGGCCCGGTTGAGGGTAACATGCTTCTCAAAAACCCGGGCTCCTTTCAGATAGGCAATGGGACCTGACAGGGTGCCGTTGAAATGATCGGAACAGCCGATGGCGCACTGCGGGAATTCACGGATCAGATGTTCAATGGAATCGAGTCCGAGCCTGTCGAATTCACATGGATATTCCGACACGCAATGCAGTACCGCCACCTCGCCGGCATGTTTCAGGAGAACATTCACGCTCGAACGGATCTGCTCGCCGTTGCCTCCGCCAACGCTCATCGCGACCGGCTTACCGGTTCTGGCGATCCTGTCGATAAACGGCAGATTGCCCAGGTCGAAAGAAGCCACTTTCAAAATATCCACCCCTATTTCACAGAGCAGCTGCAGGCTTGGTTCGTCAAACGGGGTCGACATGAATTTTACGCCGAACTTGCTGCAATCTTCCTTCAACAGCGGCAGCCATTCCGGCTTCAGTTCGAGCTTTTCGCGATGTTCTCCGTATGTCGGGGCGAAGGCGTTTTCACTGGAATATTCGGCATCATAGGCGTCAGGAGAGAACAAGTACCTGTTGTTGCGAGTCTGGAACTTCACCGCATCAGCGCCCGCCATGGCGAAAATTCGGATATACTCCCGTGCCTTTTCCAGACTGCCTTGATGATTCTGGCCTACTTCAGCGATAATGAAGGGTTCATCAACATTGGCGTTTTTGAACATTCATCCCTCCTCTTTTTATTCAGGACCGTGTTGATATAGGCCCATCAGATTCATTTCACGATCAACAAACGAACAGATCGGAGATCGAAGTGCCTTTTCGGGTTGTTAGCTATTCATTTTGGCGAGCAGTTTCAACAGCGGATTGCCCAGAATCTTTTCCAACCCATTCTGGAGCTTTTTTGCCCTCTCAATGCGTCGTTGAACAAATAGCAGCTCATCCCGTGAGGAATCGTTGGATACAGCAGAAATCATCTTGAGGCTTTCATCCAGTTCGTCACCGAAAATCTGTATTCTCTGATGCAGCAGAAGCAATATCCCCTGCTGTAGCGCCTTGGCGATATTCTCTGCACTTCTGTAGTATTTGCGCTTGTCGCCACTCTTCCAGACATTCCTCACCAGACCAAGCTGTTCGAGCTTTCTGACAGCAATGCTGACTGATGCCTTGCTGAGCCCTAGATCTGCTGCGATATCATCAAGTGAGCATTCATCTTCCTGGAGATACAGGTAGACGAGGATCTGTCCAGAGATTCTTCCGGTGCCGATATCCTGAGATGCCCTGCCCCCGGCTTCAACAAGGCGCATCCTTACTGATAAAAGGGTATCTTTTTCTGCCATTTTTCTCTGCAATAGTTTTCGGCTCAACCGCAGTAAAAACAATATTCCCCTTATATTTCAAAAATATAGGTGAGTTGTGTGTCCTGCACTCTTTTCAACCTGCCGCTTTGAACTGTGATCGTCAACCATTCGATCCTGAATGCAGCAAACATATTTTATAATATGATTACGGAAACATAAACAGGATGCCGCATAAAATTTAGCTGTTTTTAGAATTTTCTAAAAGTAATAAATTTCAGCTGGACATGCAAGTCCATTTTCTCAACGAAAGCCGTTGATCAGAAAGCAATACAAAATCAAATAATTAAGATACTATATCCTACTGCATTTTCAATTCGTTGGCAGGGACAGTATAGATGGTGATATCCTTGTTTTCGAACACCTTGACGAATCTTCGGTCTTTTTCGATGTCTCTGACGAAGTAGTCAGGATAAACGCCAAGATTGGTGATGCTCTCATCGACAGATGCAATGAGATGCTTCTTGATGACAATTGCCCCGACCTTGTTGCGAACCAGAATCTCAATCCGGGTATCGTTGTCGGCTCTCCAGAAATCCCTGAGATAATAATTGAGGTACCATTCATGCGGTACTGGGAAGAGACGATAGCTCCCTTCCGGATACATGAACACTTTCTGAGGGTTTGGCGGGCTGTTTTTCAAATAGCCAATAGCCTCTCTAATTTCAGGACTGACATAACGCAGCTGATACGTCTTGGCGAGTGCATAGCCAGACTGCATCAGCGCCGTAACGGCAATCAGCATGACGATCAATCGTGATTTCGGAAGGCAAACCAACCGTTCAGCCAAAGGTAGCATGCAGAACAGCAATCCCGGCAGAAAGAACCGGGCATCCGGTGATTCCCTCAAGAACCAGACAGCACATACGATATAGGACCCGCCTGTCGCCCAGAGCCAGATCGAGCTTTCATCGGGAAGAAGCTCGCGGCTCTTCTTGAAGCCGCGACGATATATTTCAGCAAGCAGGGCCCCCAGGATCGCCAGATAGAGAAGCACTCCCCCATAGATGAAAAAGTTCGCCTTCACATGCAGGTCGCCTGGATGGTTGGCGATTATTTCAGCCACCTTCTCGCTGGTCGCATCATTTTTCCCTTGCGTGCCTTTGTCGGCTTCATGTCCAGAAGGCTGAGCCTGATCCTGAGCGAAAGTCAACGATGAAGCCAGCTTATTGACCACTTCCTCCGCCTTCTGCACCGGATAGAATTGTGCATGGGCGTATCTCTCGATGATTTTACCGAAGGAGTAGGTAAACAAACCGACCAGCAGCGCGGAACTCATCACTGCGACGATGGCTTTTTTCAGGGTGTACTGCCTGTAGGTCCAGAATGCGAGACAGACAAAAAAAGCCGGGAAAAACAGCAGCGCGGTAACCTTGATGGCAAGGGCAAGACAGAGGAAAACAGAAGCCAGCATCCACCTCTCTTTCCGCAGGAAATAAAATGACGTCAGAACCTGTGCGGCCATCGGGATGTCCTGGTAAAAGGCAACGCTGAAGATGAGTGTCATCGGCAGCGAGACAATCAGCAGGACGAAAACTAGGGCGGAACGCGTTTCCACTCCACGCCGCTGGCGGGCCAGCAGGTAAGCGACAACCAGCAGTTGACAGAGAAACGCGCCTTGGTACAACTGGGTGAAGAAGAAGGAACCATCGGTCAGGATATACACCAACCCGCCAAGATAGTGCCAGGCAAACGAGTGGGGATAGCGCCGTGTCTCAACAGCCCCCCATTCTGTCGGTATCTCTGCGAAAAAATTCGGAACGGGGTAGGTTCCTGCCTGGCTCCGCATCATGAAGTAATGAGTTACTTCATCGCCGATCATCGGCTGAGGCGCGGCCATGCCGGTTACCAGCACTCCCAAGAGCGCCATCAAAATGACCAGAGGAACCGTCAAAGACGTTCCATGCTGCGTCTTCCAGGCAAAGGATCGCAAATCCTGACGGCTGGGCAACTTGCCCATGAACCTGTCCAGCAGGCCCTGGCGGGTGGTTTCCTGTTCATCGGCAACAGGTATCGGTTTCCCGTACAATTGCAGTTCGAGGTCCTGAACGCGGATCAACAACCTGGTGTGGCGGTCTTGCAACTCGGAAATGACAATACAGAAATGAAAAACCAGCAGGAGCATGAACAGAATGACGAGAGCAGCAATCGCCGGACCGAAATGCACTCCCAGCACACTGGGAAAGGTCTGCAACGGGCCTGGGAAAAGCGCGGTAAGCAGCACCAGAATAGACACAACCGTCCAGAGCAGGCCATAGCGGGGATGCAGGCCGGTCTTCACAAAGGCAAAGAAGGTCAGGATCAGGATGAAAAGGCTGAGAAATACGGCGACAAGCCGGATGCGGATCAGCGTGTCCATCCCACCCAGGGCAACGGCAAAGTTTTCCCAAAGGGCTATTGCCACCAGCATAATCCCCAGGCCGATCATTATCGAGGCATTGAGGGCTCTTATCCTTTTGTCCCAGATGGCCGCAACGACCAGGAGACAGAGGAGTATGCCGAGAAACAGCAGGAACAGTTTGGATAAGACTGTCCCCAACCATTGTTGGGCAAAAAGCGATATGAGTTCAATAAACTCTGCCATGAAGAACAAGCTTCGGCCCGCTGAGTGCCGGGTCTAAGAGGGAAAATTCGAATAATAACGATTTATAGTCGTTGCCTGATATCCTCATGCCCCCCGCCTAATGCGGTATCCTGTTTATGGGCTGAACGTAATTGCATTTCAGCATCCATCATTCGTGCAACTATTTCCTCCAATCCAGATCTGGCGTACCATCCCAGAAGTGAACGAGCCTTTGACGAATCGCCGCAACCTACCAGAATATCAGATGGCCGGTACAGATCCGGATCGATCTCGACGTGATCGTGCCAGTTGAGAGAAACGGCATCAAAGGCGAGGGAGATGAAATCTTCAAGCTTTCTCGGATTGCCGGTGGCGACAACGAAATCTTCAGGCTCGTCTCGCTCCAGCATGCGGTGCATCGCCTCGACATACTCCGGCGCCCAACCCCAGTCCCTTGATATCGCGATATTCCCGAGGCGCAGCTTTTCTTTGCTGCCTGCCGCTATCCTGCAGGCCGCTGCAACGATCTTCCTGGTCACGAAGCGAGCCGGCCGCAGCGGAGATTCATGATTGAACAGGATGCCGGTGCAGGCAAACAGTTTGTATGCCTCCCGGTAATTGGCGACAATCCAGTACGCCGAAGCCTTGCCGACCGCATACGGACTCATCGGATGAAAAGGAGTTGTTTCACTCGCAGCGACACCGTGCGTGTCTCCAAAAATTTCACTGGAACCGGCATTGTAAAATCTGATCGGCCTGCCGGTAAAACGGATGGCCTCAAGCAGGTTCAAGACCCCGATACTGGTACTTTCAAGCGTTTCGACAGGCTGTTCAAAGGAAAGACCGACCGAACTCTGGCCGGCGAGATTGTAAATCTCATCAGGCTCAACCCGCTGGATCGCCTGCAGTACGCTGCGAAAATCGTTAATGGCCACCGACAATTTGACAATGCTGTCAAAAATGCCGAGCTGTCTCAGGTTGGAGAATGCCGACATCTGGGCATCCCGCGACGTCCCGAACACTTCATAGCCCTTGCCCAGCAAAAGCTGAGCAAGATAGGCACCATCCTGCCCGGTCACGCCGCATATCAGCGCCTTCATACAGTCCTCATGGCGTGTTGACGATCTGTCCTGCTCTGCTGTCTGACAATGTCGAACAACTGCGTGGCAGAGCGACTCCAGGTGAATTCATCCGCCCAGTTCCGTGCCCCTTCTGTCAATGCCTTTCGCTCCTCAACAGGCATTGCAGTGATCCGGCGAATCTCTTCGGCAATGTCAGAAGCGCTGATCGATACGGCATAGGCGACCCACCGGCCTCCAACTTCCGGCAATGAACCTGCCTGTGTCGTCACTACGGGGACTCCTGCCATCATCGCCTCGATCACCGGCAGACCGAAGCCTTCGTATGCGGATGGCAGCACAAAGACATCGGCCCACCGGTACAGCATCTGCAGCACATGATAAGGAAGTCCGCTGTTGAATCGAATATATCGCTCTGGATGTTGTAACATGCTGGTAGCCTTTTCCACCGCATCCTCTCCCCTTCTCGGTTTTCCGACAACGACCAGATTATGGGGAATCACCTCCTCAAGCAAGCAGAAAGCCTCGATGGCCAGATGAATATTCTTGTGCGGGTAGGAATGGGCGACACAGAGAATGTATGGCCTGTCCGTCGGGATATACTCGCCCAAACTCTCCTTGCTCTTCTCCGCATCCGCAACGGTCGCGAACCCCCGATCAACTCCCAGCAGGACGGCATGCACCTTCTCGACCGGGGCAAAGCCATAGCGAACGACCTCGCGTTTGGAGAACTCGGAGATGGTGAACACCAGCCGGCTTCTCCTGCATGCCATGCGCACGAGGGTATCAAGGGTCAGGCGCTCGACCCGGCTCATATCCTCCGGATGACTCTTGTACTGAAGGTCAGGTATGGTCACCGCCTGGGGGCAGGGAGCCCAGAAGGGAGCAGTGTAACCAGGGGACCAGAGGTAGTCCAGACGCTTGCCGATGGCTGCAAACGGAAGCCACGCCTGTTCGAGGAGAATCCGAACAGGACGACTAGCAGCTGAAAAATCGAGCTGAACAAACTCAATATGCTGCTTTTCCAGCAGATCGCGCCGGAGCACGCGGTCATTGTCCCTGTTGGTGAACACCACAAGAGTGATCCCGTCGCAATCGGCAAGGGCTTTCAGGGTTTCCCTGATAAATGTTTCGGTACCGCCGACGTCGCCGGGAACGAGAAACAGCGTGTTGACACCGAGTCGGAAGTTTTCTGTCGCAGCCATTCTGTTGTTTCAGCCTCTGAGTTTCCGCATATACTGCATATACTGATAAATCATGATTATTCCCCAGCGAACGCCATAATGGAGAATCGTCGCCGGAGACAGACAACCGGCATCGTCTCGTGCGGCCTCGTACTCCTCCTTGAACTGAACTGAAAAATTCTTCCCGCTGATTGAACCTTCGTACCAGCGAAAGGCGGCGAGCGGGGCTCCGGGAATATATCTCCCCTCCCCCTCTTTCCACAATCGCAAAGTAAATTCGTAATCCCAGGCTGCCACCATGTCCTCTCTCAGCAAACCGGCATTCTCTCTGGCTGACCTGCGAAAAAAGAGGGCCGGCTGGGAGATGTAATTGATCGACTGGTGAAGGAAGCGAGATGAAAAAGGGAAGAAAGCGGCCTTGAAACGGGTTATCCCTCTTCGTATCTCCCGGCCGTTTACATCGATGATCGGGCACCCGCCAAAACAGAAGGCTGCGTTGTCGTCGCCGGCCAGACAGCGTTCCACCCGTTTCAAACAGCCAGGCTGATACAGGTCGTCGGCATTCAGCCAGGCGACGACATCGCCGGCGGCCAGGGCCAACCCCTTGTTGATGGCGTTGGCAGGCCCGGTGTCTCTTTCAACGACCAAATGGTTTATCTCGCTGCGATACCTCTCGAGAATGGCAAGTGAACCGTCGCTGCTGCCGCCATCGATGACGATATATTCAAGATCGACACCTTCCGTTCTCTGGGAAAGCACGCTTTTCAGGGTTTCTTCGAGAAACCGTTCACCATTGAAATTCGGTGTAATAATGGAAAATTTCATGTTCGCGTCAGCTGCAGCGCTTTCCTGCGCATCACATCTGCACATATCAGCGGGATCAGGAAATAGGCGCCGAAATGGGCAAAAAAGTAATATCTCCAGTTGAATATGCCGATGAGCACCAACGCCACGATCTCGACCAGAATGAACGACGAGAATACCGCCGACATCGGCAGCTTCCTGATCAAAAACGGCAATATTGGGAAAAGCAGCAGCAAGTAAACAGGGTTCCAGGAGAAATACACCCAAGGCTTCTCGTACGACTTCTTGTAGAGTGCAAACGCCGTTCGGGCCATTTTTTTCTGCAAGGCGTTTCGAGGCAGAGGCAGATACGCATAGGTATCGTTCCATCGTAACCTCCTCAGCATGTTGTTGTCATACCGGCCATACAGGCAGTTGCCGACGTGGTCCCACTGCATTGCGGTCTGGTTGATATCGAAAATCCCGAGATACTGCTGCGCCCTGTCCAGCAGAAATTCGCCTGATAGCTGGTTGACGAGTTGCCCTGCATACGTCCTGCTCTGCTCAGCGAAGTACCGTGCAGCTGAGAGCCCTGCGTAATGCGAAACGACGAAGAACAACCCTGCCGCGGCAAGAAAACAGCATAATCCGGCCGCAACCCGTCTTCCGATTCTGACTATTCCCAAAATAAAAAGAAAGACAGGGAAAACCATCAGATACGCCGCACCGTTATACCGCAGGCCTGCCAGTGCGAGAAGAATCAGGGATATCGCCAGCCAGGACTGCCAGGATATTTTCAGGGCGCCGTACCTCTTCGTGAAGTACATATCGGCGAGCCGGAATCCGAGGAAAACGATACCCAGGCCGAAAGGGACATCCTTCCAGAGGATGGTTGTGTACATTCCCAGAGGGATGGAGGTCGCAGCCATCAGAAAAAACGGGACTACCAGAATCAGCGGGACCCCCCATCTGTACATCGAAAAAAAGACCCAGGCGATCAGAAGGGCGGTCGCGATGTTCTGGACTATCGGCACCACCGCCACATTGTCCCACAGCATCGCCAGATACATGTAGAGAACGACGTTCAACGGCGGATGGTCGCCCAGATACATGCCGGGAATATGGGCAGCCCGCCAAATCTTCAGCGAATCCGTCGAGGTGACTCCGGGCCAGAAAGAAATATGCCAGAAGGCGAAGGCGATCATGCCGGTCAGCAGCATACCCCAGAAAAGGTATCTGTCTTTCGCCACAAAGAGATCAGTCAGGCACCGGTAACGGGCAATGAAATTCGCCACAGCAAAAAGAATCCAGGTCGTCAGCGCGGCGAAGAGGAGTTGAAAGGCAAACCTGTGCGGATGAAAGAGGCGCGTCCTCTGGTCATCCAGTGCGCCGATCTGGTAGACGGCCCCATCCTGGGTCTGTATCGGCTGGTCTATGTGCAGTACCTGACCATCGTCAATTGCCAGCGAGAGATCGAGGTCGCGGAGCGCCCTTTTTGCTGAAATCTTCACATTTTCAACCGGATAGCGCGGCATGTCCATGCTGACGGCAAAGCTGCCGTCCGGTTGAACGAGCCAGTAATCGACGACGACAACGCTGTCCCTGGTCCAGGGAGTCCTGTCCCAGGCGGAATACAGAATGTGCCGCGATTTTTTGCCGGCAAAGTCTATTTCGACTTCTCCGGCATAGTTGTATGCGAGGAACTCGAAACGGACATGATGTCTGGGCTCAAAGGCCAGGGAAAGCTGCGCATTGACGCTCGAGAAATCAAGCAGGTCGCCATCCTTGGCCAGACCTTCACCGACCGCTTCAGCAGGGACTTTGAAATCCTTGCCGTCTACGACAATCCTGCTCAACACGACCTGCGAATCGTTTGCAGCACTATGTTTGTTCCCCGTTCTGGTGATGGTGACAGGAAGGGATGTTACTGCTCCACCTGGAAACGGCTCAAGTTGATACCGGTACATCTCGTATCCGTTCAGGCCATGTCCGGATGTCCAGTTGATCGTCACCCGGGCAGGCGTGCCGTCGATTTTGCCGGTAAGATGCAGTTTGGCGGCGGGATACCAGGGATTTGCCAGAAACAGATAGGCGAGGACCAGGGAAAAGACGACGGGCAGCAGGATCCGGGGTCTGGCCAGCATGGAGTGCAAGCTTGCGAAAACCAGTGTTTGTGGTCTCTCGGGGAACTGATGGGCGGTTGCTGTGGTCAAAGATGCTCCGTGTTTTTCTGCGGCTTTCGTTCTCAGCAGAAGTATATTCTGAAACTTGGTATTTCGACAGCTATGCTACTCCGCGAGCATGAGCCGTTCAATCTCTTCCGCCAGTTCGCCAACCGATCCCCGTAACTGCAGATAGGCATGACCGGCAGAGCCGCCTGCCTTCCACGAGTTGGAGCCATCGGCGGAAATCTCTATACTCCCGGGGTGCATCTCGAACGGCGACGCATCCGTTGCCTCTGCCCAGCGCACCGCGTACAGCACCGTCACCTGATCCCAGCTTTGCCGGTCCTGCACGGCATTGTACAGCTCATAACTCCTCCTCACCGGGTTATCCCCTTCACGTTCACGCAGCCCGGCACCGGTCATGATCGCGTTGCCGATCTCAAAACCGCAGAAGACAACAGGGGAAGGCCAGCTGCGAAATACCGCGATCGACGATGCGGCATCCTGGTAGAGGTTCCACTCCCGCCCCGTCGGGAACTCTCCTCCCATGCACACCAGTCTCTTCACCTTTCTTTGCACAAGTTCGCGGCCGTTGAGCCCTGAAAGGGAATCAGCGGGCGACTCCAGCAACCGGGCGAGGTTGGTCAGGTAGCCGACGGTGATGATCGTCACGCTCCTGTCAGGTTGCGTGGCCAGTATCCGCCTGTAGAGGTGAACGGCATCTTCCTGTCGGTGATCGCCTGTATTTTTCTCAGCGAATTCTTCAGCGATCTTTCTGGTATACAGGGATTGGTGCGTTACCGCCCCGCCGCTTGCCCTGCCGACCGGGAGATCCTCACGTCCAAACCACCTGTTGAGGGCCTGCAGGCATGCCACACCCCAGGGATCCCCAGATGAAACAGCCATAGCGAGGATGTCGGCCTCTCTCTTCGATGCCAGCGCATGCAGCACGGCGACTGCCCCCACATCGTCGACGTCGGAAGAAATATCGGTGTCGAAAATCACCGGCACTTCCGGTCGCCGTTCGGAAAGGCAGCCTGCCAATGCCAGCAGCATGACGGCAGCCAACAGGCGTTGCAACCATCTCCGCCTTTGGTGCTTTGCCCTGGATCGCACGTGGTCGTGAAAGATCATTTCCTGACCTGATATCCCTGCCAGCTTATCGATGTCCGCCAGAAGTTGCGCATGCTCCCCGGCAGTCCTTAAACTCTCTGAAATAGCGC
>CAYYWK010000011.1:0-16927 GCA_964475345.1 uncultured Desulfobulbus sp. | reverse complement strand
TTCGTGGCTACACCACATGCTATGAAAGTAAATTGCAGAACTTGACGCACACAACAACCCAGGAAGCTGAAGAACGGGTGACTGTATCTGAAGCCAACTTCGAGCGCACGGGTAAAAGGAAGCTTGACTCAAGCGATGAGCGGTATCTCAGAAGATACCGGATATTCTGAAAGCTGGTCCTGTTCAACATGGCGGCGGATCATGGAAACGGCCCTTTCGATGGCATCGACGACTGCAGGACTACAGTCACGGGTGAACTCGAAGTAGTCTTCCGCCTCAATCAAGAGGATGGAGAGGATTCCGGGCATTTCCAGTGGAAAGAGGTCGTAGCCCACCTTCAGCGTCGATCCGAGGGTGACGGCATGAGAGGATGCCAGCAGGTGATCGGAGAAAATGTCGTCCACCGAGGCCTCGGTGATCGTTCCTGGTGGATGTCCAATTTTACAGGCGTCGACGATGATGGCCTTATCATACCCCATTATCTTGTCGAGTATCTCGAAGCCGACACCATAAATGATCTCGACATCGACGGGCAGGCCTGATCTCTCGATCCGTTCAGCCACCTCGATTCCTGCCCGGTCGTCCTTCAGCATCGGGTTGCCGATGCCGCAGATGAGTGTTGTATTGTTCATGATCCGCGGTAATGAGACGGCCGGACAGCCCCTGTGGGATGTCCGGCCGTAAAGTGGGTGGATCAGAAGTTTTTCAGCGTCCGGCTGAGTTCCTTCCGCTCGTTGTAGATAGTGATTTCAACCGGCGATGACCCAGGCCGGACGGCATGGGTGGCACAGCCAAGACAGAGATCGTAGGGTCTGTAGGCCATCTCGACGTGATTGAGGATCCCCTCGTCGACTTTGCCATTTTTGATAAAGTGTTTTGCCGCCTTCCTGACCGCCAGATTAATCGGACCCTTGTTGTGGGTAGTGGCGACGACGATGTTGGCATCGGTGACGATGCCCTTCTCGTCGGTGTTGTAATGATGAATCAGCGTACCGCGCGGCGCCTCGATGATGCCGACACCTTCGCCGGTAACCTCGCCGAGCGGAGCCCGGGCGTCCTGGCCGGTGATTTCCGGATCCTTGGCCAGAATGCGGATTTTCTCGGCACAGTGCAGCAGTTCGATGGCCCGGGCCCAGTGGTAACCAAGAATGTTATGCACAGGTTTACAGCCGAAGGTGGCGAAGAACTGCTGGAAGGCCTCGTTGGCCAGCGGCGTGTCGAGTCCCTTGGCGACATTAAAGCGGGCCAGCGGCCCGACGCTGTATAGACTGGTGCCTTCGCCTTCGGTGATTCCCCGCCAGCCCATCTTCTTCTGATAGGGCATCTTCAGGTAAGTCCAAGGCAATACCCGCTCTGCGATGTGGTCGATATAGCCCATGCCGCTGTAAGTGTAGAGGTCGTTGCCGTTCAGGTCGACGACCTTCTGGATGCCGTCGTAGAGGGCCATATTGCCATTCTCGTCGACCGAACCCATGTAGTTGACCGGCACCCTGTACATATCGCCGGTGACCAGCTCCATGTATCCCGGGTTCTTCAGCACCACATCGCCGAAGACCTTCAGAGTCAGCTGGCCCAGTTCCACCAGTTCCTCTGACCAGTCCTTGATCTGTTTGGCCTCATCCACCGACAGTGTCTTCGACCAGCCGCCGGGGATGGCCGCCACTGGATGATTCGGCTTGCCGCCAAGCATTTCGAAAATTTTCACAGCCAGGCCTCGTTTGCGGAGCACCTCTCGACCGAGATCTGCACCAACGGCGTTTATGAGGCCAATAACATTGCGTTCGGCGGCAGGGGCGCTTGGGCCGACCACGAAATCGGGGAAGCCGAGGGCATAGAGGATGACGGCATGATCTTCGACGTAGTGGGCGTTGAAGAACAACTCGCGGAGCTTGCGGGCGGTGGCGGTCGGTGCGACGCCGTAGACGCCGTCGGAGGCCTTCATTGCCGCGGTGAAGTGGACGCCGCGACAGACGCCACAGATGGTGGAGACGGTTCTCGGCACCTCTTCGATCGGCAGGCCAACCAGGAATTTTTCGAAGCCACGGAACTCCACAACCTGGAAGAAGGCCTCATCGACATTGCCATGTTCATCGAGGAAAACGGCGATCTTGCCGTGTCCTTCGAGTCGGGTCATCGGATTGATTTCAATTTTTTTCACGGTGCTACTCCTTTATTGATTCCCGGCGTATCGGCTACATCTTCCGCGGAAGAGTGCCGGAAGGCAGGGCATAGCGGTAAAAGAACTTGGCGAGGTTGGGATACTTGTCCATAAGCTGCGCGGTGGCATCCTCGTCCTTGAGGATCGAGGCGATGCTGGTCAGGGCCTGGGCGCCATAGTCCTCGTTGCCGGGGATCGGGCCGCCGCAACCGCGGCAGGGAATGTTGACAGTCAGGCAGGATCCGCCGCAGTCGCCCTGGGTGATCGGGCCGAAGCAGACATATCCCTGCTGCAACAGGCAGACATGGTCATCCGGCACGCCGTCGACGACCCGCTTGATGCCGTCGACCATATCCCGGCCATGGAAACCGTTTCTGGTCGGATTGCGCTTGCAGACATCGCAGACCGCCTTACCGTTGGTGATCCAGGACCCTTTCGGCGGCAGCTGGCGGGTAATTAGCGCATTCACCGCCACCGCCACATGCCCATGGTGGGGAGGGCAGCCGCCGATGTAGTAATCGACATCGACGATCTGATTGAGGGTTCGGACCTTATCCTCATATGCCGGAAGGGTGAGATGGTATTTGCCGTCGACCGTGCATTCAGGCTGCGGTAAAACGTCGTCGGGGTTGTCGGTGGTCGGCGTGTTCTTGAAGGCCTTGGAAAAGAGCTCGTCCTTGGTGTGGAGGCTGCTCATGCCGGCAGTGCCGCCAAGAGCGGAACAGGCTCCGAAGGCAATCAACGTCTTGGCCTTCTTGCGCATGACCCTGGCCATGTGGATGTGCTCGTCGAGGCGGATCATCCCGTCGATGAAGGCGACGTCGATATAGCCGTCATCCATCGCCTCCAGGTCGGTATATTTGACGTCCGCAACGGTTGGCGCCCAGAACACAACCTGCAGATGCGCAAGGGCATCGACCAGTTTCTCCGAAAGATCGACGACCGACATTTCACAGCCGGCGCAACCGCCCAGCAGCAGAAAGCCGACTTTGAGTTTATCTGCCATTATTTCCTCCTTTCAACGGGTTTGGCCCGAGTTCCTGCAGCTCTTCTGAAAATTCCGTGATGACCTTGGCGAACTTCTGCCCCTCGGCTCCGGAAATCCATTCGAGCTTGAAGCGCCGCGGGTCAAAGCCCATGTCTTCGATGAGCTTGCTCAGCATATCCATGCGGTTCTTGGTCTTGTAGTTGCCGTCTTTGTAGTGGCAGTCGCCGAAGTGGCAGCCGCCCACCAGCACGCCATCGGCTCCTTTGGAAAGCGCGTCGAGGACGTATTCCGGTTTGACCCGGCCGGAGCAGGGGACCTTGATCAGCTTGACGGTCGGCGGGTACTTGCAGCGCAGGTTGCCGGCCAGGTCGGCGCCGGCATAGGTGCACCATTGACAGGCGAATCCGACGATATTCGGGGTATAGGACATGGCTACATTTCCTCCTTGATGCGGCGTTGCTCGCTCTGGATCTCGGCGATGATGGGACTGCGGTCAATCTGGGAAATGCTGGCTACCTGGGCTGGATCGAAACCCATGGCAAGGGCCAGCAACTGGGTGTAGTAGAAGGTCGGGATCGGTTCGAAGTCGATCTCCCCGCGCTCTTTGAGGATCGGCTGAGACATGTCGAACTGCAGGAAGCAGGAGGAGCAGGTGGTGACGATCATATCGGGGTTGGTCTCCTCCTTGATCGATACCAGTTTTTCCTTGAACAGCTTGAGCGATTTTTCGGCATCGGTGGAGCGCATTCCGCCCATCCCGCAGCAGCTCTCGAGCCGTGAATAGTGGGGCACGGTCGCGCCGGTTGCCTCGCACAGTTCCTTGAGGATGGTGGGCTGGTAAGGGTTGTCTTCCTTGACTTTGTAGACGTCCGAGGGCCAGAGCGAATGACAGCCCGTCTGCACGGCGATCTTCAGCCCGTCGAGGGTATACCTCAGTGCCTTGCGGATGCCGATGAGGCCGACCTTGCGGTGCAGGACATGGGCGACATGGTAGATGTCCGAGGTGCCCTGAAACTGCCTGTCGATGTTCGCCAGACTGGCGTTGACCACCTTTCGTGTCGCATCGTTCTCCAGGAAGTGCTTGGCCTCGGAGAGCACCCCGAAGCAGGAGTTGCAGCCGGTCATGATGTCGACGTTCTTGCCTTCGGCGATGGTGATGTTGCGACTGGAGATCGCGCACCAGGTGTTGAGGTCGAAGGACGGCGCCGTCCCCCAGGCCGGGCAGCAGCCGGCGCCGTCGAGATCAACGGGCTGGATGCCGAGGGCCGGGAAGATCTTCCTGAACGACTGCTCGATGTCGGGGGCCTTGAGCGGAATGTTGCATCCGAGATATAAACCTATTTGTTCCATGCTCATCGTTCTCCTTGGTTAAAATAGACCCAGCTCGCTCATCGGGCTGTTGTCAATCAGGGTGCGGATCTCCTGCTGGGCGGCTTCGTTGTAGGCCGAAGTCGGCGGCTCCTCGCGAAGGCCGACCTTCTTGCGGGCCGCTTTCGGGTCGGTGAAGACGGCGTGGCCGGTCTCGTAGAGGTTCATCTGGCTGGTGACCGCGGAGGTCGAAAACGCCAGTTCGTTGGCCTGGTAGCGGCGGAAGGCGAACACCACCTCCTGTGGCCGGACTCCCTGGGGACAGACTTCAGTGCAGCGGTTGCAGGCCTGACAGCCCCAGCTGGACGGATTCTCGATATTTTCCTCGAGCTGACCATTGAGCAGGTCACGGATCAGGGCCCGGCAGAGCAGCGGAAAACCGGCCTTGACTCCTGGGCAGACAGCTGAGCAGGCTCCGCACTGCACGCATTTCTGGATGCCGTGCCCGCCGTATTTTTTGATTATTTCGATGGCTTCATCGATTTTTTGCTGGTCGATAATCATGGTCGAGTCTCCTTAGGCGGTCAGGGCCGCGATCTGGGCGTAGATCTGTTCTTCAGCGTATCCATGCAGGGTGATCGCCGCCGACGGGCAGGCGGAGGTACAGACGCCGCAGCCCTTGCAGGACGAAACCTCGATCACGGCATGGCGTTCGATGAAACCGCGCTGATGGTCGTGGTAATCCTTCATGCTGATCGCATGGTAGGGGCAGAGCGGCTCGCAGATGCCGCAACCGCTGCATTTCTGTGAATCCACCTCGGAAATGGTCGCCTCGATCTTGACCCGGCCCTGGGCCAGCGGCACGGCAGCGGCAGCGGCAGCGCCCTTGGCCTGGGAGACGGTGTCGGGGATATCCTTCGGCCCCTGGCAGCAGCCGGCGATGAACAGGCCCGATACGGCTGTCTCGACCGGTCCCAGTTTGGGGTGGAGTTCACGGAAAAAACTGTTGCCGCAGAACTGCAGCCCGAGCTTCTGGGCGAGCTTGGTGGCATCCGCCGGCAACTCGACGGCGGTTGCGAGAACAACCAGATCCGACTCGTATTCTATGGAGCTGGCGCTCTCCATGTCATACGCCAGAACCCGAAGTTTATCGTCAGGCAGTATCTCGAGCCCGCCGACCTTGCCTTTGAAGAAATTGATGCCCATCTCCCGGGCGCCGGTGTAGTACTCGTCGTAACCCTTGCCGTTGGAGCGGACATCGATGAAGTGCATGTTGATTGTCAGGTCCGGGTATTTCTCCTTGAGCAGGCGGGCCTGTTTGATCATGTACATGCAACAGAAACGCGAACAGTAGGTGTGATGGTTGGCATCGCGGGAGCCGACGCAGGAAACGAAGGTCAGGGTGTGCGGTTTCTCGTTGTCGGAGGGGCGGAGCAGTTTGCCGCCGGTCGGACCGGTCGCTGAAATCAGACGTTCGAGCTGGAGGGCGGTGATGACGTTCGGAGAGTTGGGGGCCATCTCCTTGAACCAGCCTTTGTCCATGACCTGGTAGCCGGTGGCGACGACGATCGATCCCACCTTGATTTCCTTGATGCTGCCGCGGGGATCAAGCGGCAGGGAGCGGTCGATGGCTCCCGCCGGGCATGCCCGTTCACAGGGGGCGAGGATCGGCTTGCCGGTCTTTTCGTTGATCTTCGGCTGGCTGCCGATCACCCGTCCACCGCAATTGATGCAGTGGTCCATATCAACAACCGCTTTTTTCGGAACTGCCTGGGGGAACATGATGTAGGCGGCGCGGCGGTCTGAAAGGCCGGCGTTGAACATGTCGGGAGTCTTCGATGGACATTTTGCCGCACAATCGCCGCAACCGGTGCATTTCTCCCAGTCGACGTAGGCCTGCTTGCGACGAACCTTGACGGTGAAATTGCCGATATACCCCTCGACATCGTCGACCTCCGAGTAGGTCATGGTATGGATGTTGGGATGATTGAAGGCCTCGACCATCATCGGCGTGAGGATGCAGGCCGAACAGTCGTTGGTGGGAAACGTCTTGTCCAGCATGGCCATCACCCCGCCGATGGACGGTTCCTTCTCCACGAGGTAGGTGGTGTGTCCCATGTTGGCAAGTTCAAGGGCGGCTGTGATGCCACCGATACCGCCGCCGATGACCAAGGCGGCGTCGGTGACCTCCACGAATTTATCGTGCAGCGGCTGGAGGTGACGGGCCTTGCCGACCGCCGAGGCCACCACCATCTTCGCCTTCTCGGTGGCGCCCTCATGGTCATGGCCGTGGACCCAGCTGGCCTGATCCCGGATGTTGGCCATCTCAAAAAGATATTTGTTCAACCCGGCCTTTTCGACGGCCCCCCGGAAAATCGGTTCATGGGTCCGCGGTGTGCATGCCGCCACAACAACCCGGTCAACAAGTCCGTCACGAATATCCTGTTTGACCATTTCCTGCCCTGAATCCGAGCACATGAACAGGTCCTTGCGTGCGATGACGACATCAGGCAATCCTTCAGCAAAATCGCGGACCGCCGCCACGTCGATCACGCCGGCTATATTCGAGCCGCAATGACAGACATATACCCCAACCTTTGCCATGTTTTCCTCCATTGACGTTGAATGCGCTGTTGCGTGGTGTCCCCTCCACCCCGGGGAAAAGCGTCGTGCCATCCAGGAAAGATTCTTATGCGCGTAAATGGAAAATAGAATCCTTCCTGATTGTTCAAGTTGTGCATGTTTAATGTTTCATGTCAATAAGTCCAATTGTAAATTTCTATTCAAAGACTATCTTTCATCTGTTATGTCGATGTGATGCATGACAAAGTCATCAGGATCAAGTTAATTATCAATTTGAATATCAATCACATAGTTAAATTTCATGCATAGAAAAATAGTATCGCATGGGATGTGGAGGGGTTTGCTGTTGACGGTTTCAAGAGAAAAAAATTTGCACAACAAGCATATTTTGCACTTGTTGATACGGGTGGTATGAGGCGGGCGGAAGAGCTGCTGAAGGGAAAATGTGCAGGGAATTGAAACAATGAACCCCATTCCAGGTTCAGGCGATCTGTGTGTCAGGAATTAGACACGTTGAGGATTGATGATATTTCTTGCCTGTATCACCTGAAGGCGTTGTCAACCAGTCTGCCAATCAGCAGGCTTGCCAGAGCGGTGATGGCAATGAGCAGTGTGCCATAGGCCATGGCCAGGCCGATGTTGTACTCGAAAATGCCGTTTACCACCGCTATCGAGATCGGTTTGTTGGAAGGGGTATAGAGAAAGGCGGAAATGGTGTATTCCCCGACACTGCGAATGAACATCAGCAGAAAGCCGGCCACTATTCCCGGGAAAATCATCGGCAAAAGGATTCCGGCGTGACCCTGTCTTCGTGAAGCGCCCAGACTCCTGGCTGCTTCGAGATACGTTTCGTTGAAACTATGCAGCGAGATGCTGATTGTTTTCACCATAAGTGGAACGGAACGGATGAAATACCCGAGAGGAAGGAGATAGAAGGTGCCCACCAGAACCGCGTTAAAGACGAACGGGTTCGGCGTGTTGAAGGCGTTGATGGTGTTGATGGCGATGGCACTTGCCGGCATCGCCCATGGCATCATGACGAGCAGTTCGATCAGCCATCTCCCAGGGACCCTCGTTTTGACGAGCAGGTAGGAGCATGGAACCGCGATCACCAGTCCAAGTATGGAGGCCAGCAGCGCCATGTTGATGCTGTTAAGCAGCGGGGCGAATTTCCGCATCCGGGTGAAGATCTCGCGATAGTTGTCCCATGAGAACCGGTTGGGGAAGATGTTGACCATCATCGATTGGGAATCCACAAATGAAAGGAGCAGGATGGTCGCTATCGGCAGGAGGATCATAATCATCAGGACAACTGCGATGGCGAAGACAAGCAGCCGTAAATAAGGGTTGGCTATATGTACAGGCTGGATCGCCACATGCCTGACCGAGGAGGTGAAGACGGTCTTGACCTCGTATCTCCTGAACAGGCTGAACATGGACAGCGACAGAACCATGAGCACGATAACCTGGGTTGCAGCCACCTCCATGTAGTTGTTGGCCTTGGCCATCAGAATCTGGGTGGTGAGGACTTTATAACTGCCCCCTATGACACTTGGCGCGGTGAAGGAGCCTATTCCTGAGATAAAGGTGATGATTGACGAGGAGATCAGGGCCGGTGCGAGAAAGGGCAGGATGATGGAAGTGAAGGTCTTCAGTTTCGAGGCGCCAAGGTTGCGTGCACTTTCGACAACCGAGATGTCGATGGATTTGATGGCTATGGAGACGCTGAGATAGAAATACACATACTGTGTGAAGGCGTGGACGAAGAGAATACCGCCAAGACCCGAGAAACTGTATGGGGTTTCAGTTAGACCGAGCAGCCACTTGAGGGATGTGGTGGCCAGACCGCTTTCTCCATAGAGTTGGACAAAGGCGAAGACAATGACGATACCGGGTAGGATCATCGGCATCAGAAGCAGTTTGTCGAGCAAGTGTCTGCCCGGAAAGGCGAAATAGTGGATGAAAAAGGCGAGAGCCGTGCCTATGCTGCCGCAGATCAGCACGGTGAGAAGGCCGACAGTGATCGAATTCAACAGCGGTAGGAGGCTGTTGGTAGAAGTGAAAAAGCTGATATAATTATTAAGGGAAAACAGCCTGTTGCTGATCAGGCTGACTTCCAGGGTCTTGAGGGCAGGGTGGAGAATGGCGCCGATCAGGAACCACAGAAGCAGGATGATTCCAGCGATGGCGGTCAGGCGTGAGCGAAATGTGAGCATGCCCATTACCCGCTGCTTAATCGGGAAGCACGACGACGCTCTCTGCGGCGATACCGATCCGCACCTCGCTTCCGATCCTGATTGTGGGGAGTACCGTTAAAGTGTTGAGAGCAGTAGCCCGCAAGTGGAGATCCCCCACGCCGAGCAGATAATCGATGGTGCTTCCGGCGAATTGGATGTTTTCTACCCTGGCGGTAAAAACGTTGGCGATATCACAATTGGAGTCTTTGGCGACAACAATGTCCTGAGGGCGGATGGAGACGAATTTGCCGGAATCTGCTTTGCTGAGCCGTAGCGCCACCCGCTTGGAAAGCCGGGCCGTACCATTGCTGACGGTTGCCGGGAACAGATTGGTCTCGCCGATGAATCCGGCGACAAAGGAGTTGGCAGGCCTGTTGTAGATGTCTTCTGGCGTGCCGGTCTGCACGCATTTTCCCCTGTCGAAGACGGCAATCCGGTTCGATATGGTCATGGCCTCGGATTGATCGTGGGTGACGAAGATCGTGGTAATGCCAAGCTGCTGCTGCAGGGTCTGTATCTCGGCCCGCATCTTGTCGCGAAGCCGGGCATCGAGATTGGAAAGTGGCTCATCAAGGAGAAGGACCTTGGGCTCGACGGCCAGGGAGCGTGCCAGGGCAACCCGCTGCTGTTCTCCCCCGGAGAGATCGGCGACGCTGCGCTTCTCGAAACCGTTGAGACCTACCATCTCAATATATCTGGCAACGGTTGCGGCCCGCTCCAGCGGATCTCTCTTCTGGACCGTGAGACCATAGGCGATGTTTTCGGCCACGGTCATGAAGGGGAACAGGGCGTAATTCTGGAAAACCATCCCGATCTGGCGTTTTTCGGGGGCCGTGCGGGTGATGTTCCTCCCGCCGATGTGGATAGTTCCCCGGTCGGGATGAATGAAACCGGCTATAAGACGCAGGATGGTGGTCTTGCCGCAGCCTGATGGACCGAGAAAGGTGAAGAGCTCGCCGGTCTTGATATGGAGGCTGATCGCCGAGCAGGCAGTGGTGTTGCCGTAGGTTTTTTCAATATCGGCGAGGATAACCGGTTCCATTTCAGGCTCTTTCCGGTCTGTGGGCCAGGCTGCCGGGAGCGATCAAGGTGATCGTCCCGGCAGCTTCGGGCGCGGGGGCTATTTCTTGTCCTTGCTGGAATCCTTGATATCGGTATCCCATTTCTGCATCCATTCGGATTGCTTCCCGGCGAGGGTTCCCCAGTCGACATCCATCGGTTGGACAGTGATCTCTGCCATCCACTGTGGGGCCTTGGCGAGTGCTGCCGGAAGGGTCGGCATGCGGTTGAATTTCTCGGCGAGCAGGATCTGGATTTTCTCGCTGCCTGCAAACTCGAGAAAGGCCTTGGCGGCATTGGGGTGTTTCGCGCCATTGATCATGGCAATGCCATCGGTGATGATCGGTGAGCCGCTGGCGGCATTCACGATCTCGAGCGGCATTGTGTTGTTGATCCGGTTGTCGATGATGTCGCTGATAACAGAGAAACTGATACTGGCCTCCTTGCGGCCTATGGCCTGGAACAGCAGGGACCCGCTGCTGAAGTACTGTTTCGTGTTCGCGTCGATATCCTTGAGCAAGGCCCAGCCCTTGTCCAGCTCGTTCCTCTTCTCATACTGCTGGAGAAGTGCGGAGTACGTCGCCCTGGCTGAAGACGAAAGGGCATTGCGGAAGACCAGTTGCCCCCGGTATTCAGGCCGGGCGAGGTCGCTCCAGTCTTTGGGGGCCTTGTCTTTGGCTATGACGTCAGCGTTGTAGAACATCACAACCGGGGTCTGGATGGTGCCATACCAGTACCCTTCTGCATCCTTGAAGATCGGATCAAGGGATGCTGCCCAGGTCGGCGCGTCGGCTGCGAACAGCCCTTCATTCTTGAGCTCGATGAAGACCGACGATGGTGCCCCGTACATGATATCCGACTGGGGATTGGCCTTTTCGGCCCGCACCCGGTCGGCGAGTTCGCCCTTGAGATTGAGGAAATCGACCTTTACGCCGGTTTCCTTAGTGAATTCGTCTGCGACAACTTCAAGCATGTCCTCACCATGGGTGGAGTAGATGACAACCTTTTCCTCCAGATCGCCGGACAGGGCGAGGTTTGCGCAGACGAACAGGGAAAGCAAGCTTGCGGGGAGAAATGATCGAAACAGATTACGCTTCATGGTGCACCTCTTTGCACGTTTCGCTTCTCAAGAAATGGAGAAGCCGGTGAAGGGTTGATTCCCCGGGCAGGGGAAGAAGGCATACGGAAAAGGATCATGGCAGAGGCAGTATCGCCCCTGACAATACTGGACAGGGATGAACTGGCGGCAGGATGCGCTTCTGCATCTGCCTTTTTGCGGTGAGATGATCTGCAAGCAGCTGTTGGGTTTGCAGGACATCGCTTCTCGTGTCGAGTTCGATCGTCCACCACCGGCAATCACTGGTAAGCAGGGCGTCGACGACAGGGCCGAGGATATCCATGTTGTTCGGAGCATGATGCCTGTCGGTTTCCGATTCGTAGAAGTGCACTTCGCCCAGTTGCTTGCGGAACAGGTTCACAATTTCGCAGACGGTCAGTTCTCCGCCGTTAACCCGGTCGCAGGAGACCGCATGGCCAACATCCATCGTGATCATTGCCCCAGTCTTTCCCGTCCATTCGAGGACGGTTTCAGGATTGCTCGTCGGGCCGAATCGAAGATTTTCCAGGCTCACCGTTATCCCCAGTTTTTTTCCGTAGTCAACCAGGGTGGCGAGATTTCTGACTGCGGTTGTTGGGTTGACCGGGATGTCGGGAATCAGACCAACATGGAAGGTTACGAAGGGCTCGCCAATACCCTGGATCGTTTCGAGGGCTCGGAGATGGAGGTTAAGCGCTTCCTCGGCCCGGTCCGGGCGGCTGTCGCCGAACTCAAATCCCGGAAAATAGCCGTGATGACGAATGCGTACGCCTTCTGCCAGATACGTCGGCAGGTGTTCTCTGGCGGTTGCAAGGTTGCGGGAGTCAGGGGTGTATTCGATGGCGAATCCGTTACTGACGAGCCAGTCCAACTTTGCCGGGAAGGAATGCCACTGGGCGGATACCGCAAGAATGATAGGATCGGTTTCGGCTGCAGGATCGGCCGGAACGAGAATGTTTCCCGGCAGCTCATGGCGCGGCGTGGCGGCGGGGCATTGCAGGGGCAATTCTTTATTCACGTTCTTCGTCTATTATTGGACATGGGAAGTGGTGGTTGATGTCAGGCAGAGTGATCCTGACAATAGATAATGGCCGGATGGGTGTCAAACTGGTTATATCTATGGGTGTGCCAGTAACCATCGGCGCAATGGAACACTGCTCTTGGCGAGTCTTACTGCCGTTTGAGGAGTTCCGAAATAAGCTCGTCCACTGTCAGCACTGGTGGCGCATGACCCAACTGGCGGCTCAGGCGGAAAATCTGTGGTTGCCCGAGACCGCATGCATCGAGGAGTTGTCTGTCGCAGAAGAGATTTCCAGCTGATCCGGAAAATATCGCCTGGCCATGGGCCAGACAGAGGACCCTGGCGATATGGTCGGCGATGAAATCCATGTCATGGGTAATGATGATGATCGTTTTCTTTCTCTCTCGAAGGGTGAAAAGCACTTCTGCCAGTTGCTCGGATTCGCGGCTGTCAAGGCCTGCGGTCGGCTCGTCAAGAATGACAACCGGAGTATCCATGGCGACGACAGAGGCCATTGCCAGTCGTTTCCGCGCTGAATAGCCAAGATCGTGGGGATTTGTCTGGGCCAGTTCAGCAAGGCCAAACAACGTGAGTGCATCTCCAACCAGGTACTCCAACCGGTGCCCGGATACCCCGAGATTTTTCGGTCCGAAAGCGACTTCATCGATAACCTGGCGTTTGCAGATCTGATCATCCGGATTCTGGAAGGCGAGTGCCACTCTGGCGGCGCACCAGGGAACCGGTTTATCGGCGATTGATTGGCCGTTAAAGCGGATCTCACCGTGCAGAGGGTGCAGGAGGCCGTTGAGATGCTTTGCCAGCGTGGTTTTTCCAGACCCGTTGTGACCTATCAGGGCAAGGATCTCGCCGGATTCGACCGTATGGGTTATCCCTGTGAGCGTGTCGCGGGAATCCCCCGGGTAACGGAAACGAAGGTCTTCAATGGCAATCTGCACGATACCTTCCCATCAGCGTCCTGAAAAACCGTCGGCAGCCTTATCCAGGGTAACTGGCAGGGGGCTGGTCGATGGCCACAGTCGTTGCCGGCATCCCTGCTCTGCTGCCTGGGTGTATCGGAGCCAGGCAAGGCCACCCTCCAGGAAAGTGGAGGAAGGGAGAATGTCGGCGGGTGGGCCTTCGAGGAGTATTTTTCCATTTCTGAGGAGGACTATTCTGTCAGCGTGGATGGCAAGCCATTCCAGATTCTGCTCGGCTACAATGACGGTCGTTCCTGAGTCCTTCAATCGTTTCAGGATATCGAATACGTGCTGTGCTCCCTGCGGATCGAGAAAGGTCGTTGGTTCGTCAAGCACCAATATGCCGGTGGCTGAAGCGATCACCGACGCGATGACCAGCCGCTGTTGCTGACCACCGGAAAGTTGGAAAGGTGATCTCGCTGCAAATTCGGCCAGGCCGACCATGGTCAGGGCTTCGCTGACGCGGATCTCGATAAGCTCTCTCGGGAACCCAAGGTTTTCGAGGCCGAAGGCAGCCTCCTCGAAGACGGTGAAACGCATGCCGGAAAACTGCCGAATCGGGTGCTGCATGACCAGACCAACTTCACGAGCCAGTTGCGAGATGGAAAGCCTGCGGGTTTCGGCGCCGTTTATCCGGACTGAGCCTGAGAACGTGCCACGATAATACAGAGGAACAATACCTGACAGCGCGTAACAAAGCGTGGTTTTCCCAGCCTGGTTGGCACCGACCAGGCCGATCAGTTCCCCCGGAGCCACCTTGAGACGAATGTCACACAGTGCGGCTGTGGGGGCACCTGGATAACTGAAGCTCAGGCTGTCGATCTCAATGGCCATGAATGCGCAGCAGACGGTGGAGAAGGATGACAATGACAGCCAATGCCATTGCCCGGCGTGCCAGGCGCTGGCTGGCAGTGTCGGTGAGCATGCGCCAGGATGTTTTCCTGCTGCTTACGTTGAACGATCTGATCTCCAAGGCGATCGCCCGTTGTTCGATTTCGATCAGTGCGCCGAGTATCAGCGGAAAAACCATGGGGAACAAAGCCCTGAAGCGAGTCAGCAGCGAACCTTGTGTTGCAAGGCCTCTGGCACGCTGCGCGGCCTGGATGGTGTTGGCCCGCTCCCGTATCGCCGGTAAGAGCAGAAGTGGGCTTGCCAGCAGGTAGGCGAGAAAAGGCGGTACCCCCGATTGACTGATAGCGGCGATCAGGTCTGCCGGGTGGGTGGTGTAGGCGAAAAGCAGCGAGGAAGAGAGGAAGGCCGCCAATTGCAGGAGAATAACCACAGAAAACAGCACGCCTTCCTGAAAAAACTGCAGTTTTCCAATGGCGAAGATCATTGTTCGGTTGTCGGGATGCAGCAGGCCGTGGATGGCGAGCATCATGGCGGCCAACGGTAACATGAACCGCAGCATCGCAGAGGCAAGCATCTGAAACAGGCCACTCTTTCCGGCGATCCCCAGATTCAAACACAAAAGTCCCGCTGCTGTTGCCGGTTTTGCAGGCCCCAGATACACCGCAACCATCGTCAGCAGAATATAGGACAGTTTGCTGGACGGATGGAAGCGGTGAAATCTCGACGTTCCTTGGCGGTAAAGGGTGTGGGTGTTGTCAGGCAACGATCGATTCCGTCCGCGTAAGTCGGTGAGCGGTTCTCTCCGGTAAGGCCTTGATGATTCCCCATACAAGGATTGCCGTCGCAACCTTGTCAAGGAGATTGGATGTGAAGACGGTAACGATGACCGAACCGAAGAGGTCCTTGCCCAATGCCAGCATATAGGCGGTTAGAAAGTCGGCGCCACTGCCGGTGATGCCGCCGAACATATAGAGGCGGATGGGGACGGCGACTATCGCATTGAAAACCGTGATGATGACGCCGGCGATGATTGCAAGCCACCAGGACTTGAACAATCCGTAACGGGCACAGAGCCCAGCTACGATTCCTATGACCATCGCAACGGGGGAGAAGGCCGCGGCGACGGGGGAGCTGATAATCCCCCAGATCAGGTTGGTCAAAAGGCCTGTGAGTCCGCCGGCGACTGGTCCGGCTAGTACGCCTACCAGGATGGTGCCGATCGAATCGAGAAATATCGGGAGCTTGAGGAGGGAAACCAGCTGTCCGATGACAATGTTGACAACGATGGCGACAGCCATGAAGACCATCGTGGTGGTGGTGAAATTGTTCTTGAGCTGTTCGATGAATGCCATGTCGATCTCCTTTGAAATTATGAAACAGGGAATATTTCCAACTCTGGATAGCCGGTTCGGGGATCCTGGGTTCTCAGGAAGTGTGTGCCGGGAAGAATACCGATGACGATTTCAGCGGTTGTATAGATGGCTGACCCTTCGAGCAGATGGGCGCCCCAGGTTTTGCCATCGCTGTCGGCGATGGCAATGTGGAAATGGGAACCATGCCTGGAAAAGGTGCCCGTCAATGAGACGATTTCAAAAAAACCTGCCAGTTCGACAGCTGTATTCTGGTTGGCATAGCGGAGAACAGCTTTGCGCAGGCTGCCCACGCAGGTCAGCACGCAGGCTGCCTCGATCGACCTGGTTGCTGCGATTTTGTCCAATTCACCCTTGAGATCCTGATTGGGAGTCAACCGAACAGCAAACGCCTGCATCATCCCCCTCCTTAGTTCCTGGCAAGGAAAATAATCTATTTCCAATGAGATCTTTTCTCAGGAAAAGTCATCATCACTGTTTATCGCAACGGTAGACATTGACTCATTACATTAAATTATTTTGTACATCAAATAGGTAATATCTATTAATTATCGACTGTCTATCGAATGTTGTGCCATCAGAACTCTCAGAGAGAAAAACAATATCCTAACTTTCATTTGCGTCTCGGAATCCACGTCGGGACTTTGCCGAGTCGAGCCACTGTCTGGCCGTCGGGGGTAATGTCCGATAGGCACAGGTAAGCGGGCACTTACCGTAACAATCTGCCAATAAATGAAATTTCGGCGATAGCATGATCTTGCACACGGCTAATAAATATAAATTTCCTATTCTATATATAGTTGAAAGCTTCTTTCCGATTGAGTAATGTCCTCTTGGCTTGACGATTTCCGTGTCTGTGTTTTTCCGGCTGGCAGCATGTATCTGCTGGAATCTGTTTTTTGGAGGGTCGTCCATGGGAAAACCGGTTCTGATACATTCAGCGAAACTAAGGATGTTTTTTGACAAGGTCCGCGCTTCTCTGCCGCAAGGCGGGAACCTTAATCTCTGCCTGACCTGCGGGGCTTGTGTCTCCGGTTGTCCGGCGGCAGGACTCGAAGGGATGGATCCCCGCAAGTTTCTGCGCATGGCGGCGCTCGGACTGGATGAGGAGATCCGCGGCCATAACTGGGTATGGCTGTGTTCGATGTGCATGCGCTGCACGTATGTCTGCCCGATGGAAATCAACATCGCTGGTTTGATTTTCGAAGCGAGGAAGCTTTGGCTCCGTGAAGAGCGACCGCGCGGTATCAGGCAGTCATGCGACATGGCTCTGCGTAA
>CAYYWK010000010.1:0-16952 GCA_964475345.1 uncultured Desulfobulbus sp. | reverse complement strand
TGGGCGGGGCACCCGCTAACTTTGGCTATCATGCTACTGCCCTGGGTGCGAAGGGATGTGTCGTCTCCACCGTCGGCAGGGACCGGCGGGGGGAGCTGGCTCTGCGGGAACTGGCCGGCAAGGGGCTGGAGATTGCCGGGGTCGCCGTCAGCGACGGCTGGCCTACCGGCTACGTGGAGGCGAAGCTGGACGACCGGGGCGTCGCCAGCTACCATTTCCCCGAGGATGTCGCCTGGGATCACCTGGTCATCAACGGGGCGGCGGAGTCGGCCGCACGAAGGGCTGATGCCGTCTGTTTCGGCAGCCTCTGCCAGCGTTCTGCCGATTCGCGGCGGGAGATGGATCGGTTCCTCTGCCTGGTGCCGGCATCGGCGCTGAAGATCTTCGACGTCAACGTGCGGCAGCAGTTCTATTCGCACGAAATACTGCGCTCATCGCTTGGTGTCGCCGACGTGGTCAAGCTCAACGATGCTGAACTGCCGGTGCTGGCCGGGATGTTCAACCTCTCGGGCGATCCCCTGGAACAGCTGCAGCAGCTGCGGCAACAGTTTGAACTGCGGCTGGCCATCCTGACCCGGGGTGGCTGGGGGAGCCTGCTGGTAGCACCTGCCGGAATTGCCGACCACCCTGGCCTTGCCGCCGATCTTGTCGACACCATCGGCGCCGGCGACAGCTTCACTGCCGCGGTTGCGGTGGGCCTGGTGCTGGGGCTGCCGCTTGCCGAGATCAACGAGCGGGCCAATCGCCTGGCGGCCTTCGTCTGCAGCCATCGCGGTGCGATGCCGGCCATTCCCGAGGAGTACCGGATGGTACCCTGCCCCGTATGATAACGGTTCAGAGCAAGGGACCATCTGCCCTGACCAGTCAGGCTATCTCTTGCACATGAAGCCGCCCCGTCGGCGCAACGGAGCGGCTTTCCTGCACAGGTACCGCGCCAACAGTATTGCTGCCCCAGGCTACTGCATCGTTGTCAAATCGATTGGCTGTTTGCAACGGGCAGCAGGCGTTTCGTGATGGAATCGAGCGAGACGATGTGGCCGCCGAGCCATCTCCAGAAACGATCACCGCAACGAGAGAAGCGCCCGGATTGAGGCTTGACACGCAACAGCGACGTATGACGAGTGGCGCAGTATACGGAGCAGAGTGGCGACATGATCGGTCATCACAGTGAAAAGGTCCTGCTGATGGCGGTGCCGCTGGATCTGTGGAAGGCGCGTGTTCATTTACACACCTCGGAAGGCCCGATGGTCGGACAGCGGCTGTTTCAGGAACTGCGGGTCACTGGCATGAAGTCGTTCCCAGGTCGTGGTATCCGCTCAACCGTCGCACCGAATGACCCGGCTGGTAAGCCTCCGCTTGCCCTGCAAGCGCTGCAAAAGCTGTCAAGGACACTGCTCTCGCAAGCCTGCTTCCGCCTGAGGAAGCTGGCATCATGTCAGGAAGGCGGCTCGTTGTCCGTCCCGGGGGGAACATGAAAGCGATTTTCCTGCTGCACCTGCTGTACGGTCTCACCTTCTACACCCTGGGGGTGGCGATCCTCTCCCGTGATCTTCGCCTCAGTGAACTGGGGATCGCCAGGATTATCTGGCTGCTGGCGGCATTTGGCATTATTCACGGCTGCCATGAGTGGCTGGAACTAATGGAAATACTTTTCCCGCAGCATGCCGGCAGCGGTTTTCCGATCATTCGTCTGGCAGTAGTCGGCCTCTCCTTCCTCTGTCTTCTGTATTTTGGGCTTTTTCTAAATATTATCAGAGTATTTGGCGATAAGTCCTTGCGGTCGACGAGGCCATCCATCAAGGCCGGGGCGGCGCTCGCGGTCCTGGTCCTGCTGGTGATAGCCGCCCGTCTCGATTTCGGCAGGGGGGATTATGCCACCAGACTGTTGATCGCCCTGCCCGGCGGCAGGGCTGATGTCTTGTCCCGCAGCCACTATGAGAACGGCGCGTGGACCCTGGAAGTCATGCGGTCCCTGAAGACGGAAGGAGAGAACGCCGAGACCCAGGATGTCCAGTTCACCGATATGAGCAAGGGCTATCCGTTCGGCATTGCGGTTTTCGACAATTCCCAGATCAATCATCTCTACCATGAGGGGGTTTTCACCCTGAATTTCAAGTAACCTTGACGGACGAAGTATTCCTGCCTCATCACGCTCTGAAATGGCAAACGGAAAAGGCCGGCGTTCCCACAGGAACCCGGCCTTTCAACTGTCTGGCGATACAGGGATGCCTGTCAGCTTTCTTCCTGCCAGCCGCCGCCCAGCGCCTTGAAGAGATTGACCTGGTTGGTGAGCATGGCCAGCCTGGTGGCGACATAGGCCTGACGTGCGGCAAAGAGCGAGCGCTGGGCGTCGAGCATCGTCAGGTAGCTGTCCAGACCCTGCTGGTAGCGTTGCCGTGCCAGGTCGAAATACTCCTGGCTGGCCGCAAGGCCGGCCTTCCGGGCCTGCAACTGGTCGCCGTAGGTCTGTCGGGCGACCAAGGCGTCGGCGACCTCGCGGAAGGCACTCTGGATCGCCTTTTCGTAGGCTGCGACGGACTTCTCCTTGCGCAGTTCGGCGACGGCGAGCTGCGCCCTGAGCCTGCCGGCGGTGAAAATCGGGACGGTGATGTTGGGGGAGAACAGCCAGGTTTCGCTGCTGTCTGAGAACATGTTGCCGAGGTCGGCGCTCAGGTAACCGGCGGTGGCGGTCAGGCTGATGGTGGGGAAGAAAGCCGCCCGGGCCGCTCCGATGCTGGCGTTGGCCGCCTTCAGGCTGTGTTCGGCTGCGATGATGTCCGGCCGCTGCAGCAGCACACTGGAGGGCAGCTGCGACGGCAGGTCGGGAAGAGGTTCCAGGTCATCGAGGCTGCTTCCGTCCAGATCAGGATCCTGACCGGTTCCGGTGAGCAGCGCCAGGTTGTTGCGGTCCTGCTCGACCTGGCGGCGGAACTGGGCGAGGCTGGCCCTGACGTTTTCCAGGGCGGTGCGGGACTGGGCCAGTTCGATCTGGCTGGCGACCCCTTCCTTCATCCGCGCCTCGACCATCGCATGCGATTCCTCCTCGCTGCGCAGGGTCGCCTCGGTGATGGCGAGGAGCTCCCGGTCGGCCAGCAGGGTCAGGCAGGCCCGGGCCACCTCGGCCACCAGGCTGGTGCGGGCGCTGCGGTGGGTTTCGGCCATGGCCAGGTACTGCTCCAGGGTGTCGTCCTTGAGGCTGCGGACCCGGCCGAAGAGATCAAGCTCGTAGGCGGTGATGCCGACGGTGAAGGCGGCAAGCTCAATATCCACATCCTGGCCGCCGGTAAAGGTCCGCTGCCGGGAAACATAAGGTGAGGCACTGAGCGACGGGAACAGGGCGGCACGCTGGATGCGGTACTGGGCCTGGTAGCTCTCCACGGTCAGCGCCGACTGGCGGAGATCGCGGTTGTTGGCAAGGGCGGCGGCGATCAGCCGCTGCAGTGAGGGATCGGTGAAGAACAGCTTCCACGCCGGAGCGACTGCCTCCTCCGCCGGTACCGCCATGGTCTGCTGCCCTGCCGTGCCGGCTGCGACCGGCAGGTTTTCGGGAACCGGCATGTCCGGCTGGCGGTAGCTTGGGGCAAACGAGCAGCCTGCCAGCAGGACGGCAGCAAGACCGGCTGCGATATATTTTTTCAGCATCATTCGCTTACCTCCTGGAGCGCGGTGTCGGCAGTCGCCTGTGGCCGCTGCCTGCTGAACAGGCGCATCACCACGACGAAGAACAGCGGGATGAAGACGATGGCCAGAACCGTCGCCGACAGCATGCCGCCGAGGACGCCGGTGCCGATGGCATGCCGGCTGTTGGCACCGGCGCCGGTGCTCTGGGCCAGCGGCAGAACGCCGAGCATGAAGGCCAGCGAGGTCATAAGGATAGGCCGCAACCGCTGGCGACTGGCCATCATTGTCGATTCGACCAGGTCGCGGCCTTGATCGTAGCGCCTTTTCGCGAACTCGACGATGAGGATGGCGTTTTTCGCCGACAGGCCGATGGTGGTCAAGAGGCCGACCTGGAAGTAGACGTCGTTTTCAAGACCCCGGGTGTAGGTGGCGAGCAGAGCACCGAGGACACCGATCGGCACCGCCAGCATCACCGAGAACGGCACCGTCCAGCTCTCGTAGAGAGCCGCCAGCGACAGGAAAACCACCAGCAGCGAGATGGCGTAAAGGGTTGGAGCCTGGGTGCCGGCCTGCACTTCCTGGAAGGAGGCGGCGGTCCATTCGTAGCCGATGCCCTTGGGCAGCTGAGCCACCATCTCGCCGATCAGCTGCATTGCGTGACCGCTCGATCTGCCGGCTGCCGCCTCGCCGACGATTTCCACCGCCGGGTTGCCGTTGTACCTCTCCAGGCGCGGCGAGCCAAAGGTCCAGTGGCCGCTGGTGAAGGTCGAGAATGGTACCATTTCCCCCTGGTTGTTGCGGACATACCACAGGTCGAGATCCTCCGGCTGCATGCGGAAGGGCGCGTCGGCCTGCAGGTAGACCTTCTTGACCCTGCCCTGGTGGAGGAAGTCGTTGATGTAGCTCGATCCCCAGGCGGTGGACAGGGTGGCGTTGAGGTCGCTGACGCTGACGCCCTGGGCCATGGCCTTCTCGTAATCGAGGTCGACGGTGTACTGTGGGGTGTCCTCCATGCCGTTGGGGCGGACCCGGGTGAGGTCGGGATTCTGCGCTGCCATGCCGAGCAGCATGTTGCGGGCCTCGATCAGTTGTTCATGGCCGAGACCGCCCCGGTCCTGCAGGAAGAAGTCGAAGCCGGTGGAGGTCCCCAGCGCCGGGATGGCCGGCAGGTTGAAGGCGAAGACCATCGCCTCCTTGATCTGCGAAAAGGCCCCCATGGCCCTGCCGATGATGGCCTTTACCGACTGCTGCGGGCTCTTGCGCAGCTTCCAGTCCTTCATTCGGGCAAAAACCATGCCGATGTTCTGCCCCTGGCCGGCGAAACTGAAACCGGCGATGGTGAAGGCGGACTCGATGTTTGCCGCCTCCGCAGTGATGTAGTGGTCGCGGACCTTGTCGAGGACCTTCTGGGTGCGTTCCAGGGTCGCCCCGGCCGGCAGCTGGACCATGGTCAGGAAGACGCCCTGGTCTTCTTCCGGGATGAAGGAAGTCGGCAGCCTGGTGAAGAGAAAAACCATCCCGCCGATCAGCAGCAGGTAGATCAGGCCGAAACGGAAACCGCGCTGCAGGACGTAGGCGACGGTTGTACGGTAGCGGTCGGCGTTTTTCTCGAAGAAGCGGTTGAACCAGCCGAAGAACCCGCCCTTGGCCAGCTGGTGCTCCTTGTGGACCGGCTTCAGCAGGGTGGCGCAGAGGGCCGGGGTAAGGATCAGCGCCACCAGTACCGACAGCAGCATCGCTGAGACGATGGTCAGCGAGAACTGGCGGTAGATGGCACCGGTCGAACCGCCGAAGAAGGCCATCGGGACGAAAACCGCCGAAAGCACCAGGGCGATGCCGATAAGGGCGCCGGTGATCTGGTCCATCGACTTGCGGGTGGCCTCCCTGGGCGAAAGGCCCTCCTCGGCCATGATCCGCTCGACGTTTTCGACCACGACGATGGCGTCGTCCACCAGCAGGCCGATGGCCAGCACCAGGCCGAACATGGTCATGGTGTTGATGGAGTAACCGAAAGCCGCCATGACCCCGAAAGTGCCGAGCAGGACTACCGGCACGGCGATGGTCGGGATCAGCGTCGCCCGGAAGTTCTGGAGGAAGAGGTACATGACCAGGAAGACCAGGATGATCGCCTCGATCAGGGTTTTTACAACTTCCTGGATAGAGATCCTGATGAAAGTCGTCGTGTCGTATGGGTAGACCACCTCGAGGCCGGCAGGGAAATACTGCGCCAGCTCGGCGATCTTGGCCTTGACCGCATCGGAGGTGGCCAGTGCGTTGGCGCCGGTGGCGAGCAGGATCGCCATGCCGCCGGCGGGCTGGTTGTTGTAGGTGCTGATGGCGCTGTAGGTTTCCGAACCGACCTCGACCCGGGCGATGTCCTTGAGGCGGACCTGCCCGCCGTCCTCGCTCACCTTGATGAGGATTTGGGCGAACTCCTCGACGGAACTCATCAGCGTCTGGGCCACCATCGTCGCGCTGGTCTGCTGGCCGGCAACGGCCGGGGTGCCGCCCAGGCTGCCGACGGCGACCTGGTTGTTCTGGGCCCTGATGGCAGCGGCGACGTCGCTCGGAGTCAGCTGGAAGCTCTGCAGTTTGTGGGGATCAAGCCAGATCCGCATCGCGTACTGGCTGCCGAAGACCTGGATGCTGCCGACACCCTCGACGCGGCTCAGGGGATCGCGCAGGGTGGAGACCATGTAGTCCCAGAGGTCGTAATTCGCCAGACTGCTGTCCTTGGCGATCAGGCCGACGACCATCAGGAAGGTCGAACTCGACTTGTTGACCCGCACGCCTTCCTGCTGCACCGCCTGCGGCAGCAGAGCCAGGGCCTGCTGCAGCTTGTTCTGGACCTGGACCTGGGCGATATCGCCGTCGGTGCCGGCCTCAAAGGTCAGGGTGAGGGTGACATCGCCCGAGGAGGAGCTTTCGGACTTCATGTACAGGAAGTTGTCGAGCCCCGTCATGTTCTGTTCGATGATCTGGGTGACGCTGTTTTCGACGGTCTGAGCAGAGGCTCCTGGATACTTGGTGGTGATCCGCACCGAGGGCGGGGCGATTTCCGGATACTGGGAGATCGGCAGGTTGACGACCGCGATACTGCCGGCCAGCATGATGACGATGGCGATGACCCAGGCGAAGATGGGACGGTCGATGAAGAATCTGGCCATGGCTCACTCCACCTTCCCGGTCGCCGGCTGCCCGGAGGCGGGCGGTTGTTTCCCGGACTGCGGTTGCGCTGTGGCTATCTTGACCGGCGCGCCGGGCTTGATCTTCTGCAGGCCATCGACGATCAGCCGTTCACCGGCGACAAGCCCGCTGGTGATGACGATCCTGTCGCCGAGGTTCTGGCCGGTTGTAACCGGCCTGGCCTCGACGGCGTTCTGTCCGTTGACCAGCATGACCATCGCCTGTCCACGGTTGTTGCGGACGACGCTGGCCTGGGGAATCAATATTGCCTGTTCTTCCTGAGGGCGGGTCAGCCGGGCACGGACGAACAGGCCGGGCAGCAGCTCTTCGTCCGGATTGGGGACGGTGGCCCGGAGGATAACCGTTCCGGTTGACTGGTCGACAGTGGAGTCGGCGAATTTTAGAACCCCCGCCTCTGCATAGGTCGTGCCGTCCTCGAGGAGCAATCGGACCTCGGTCGGGGAGGGGGTGCCGTTGTTCTCTCCGCCGAAGCGTTTTTGCAACTGAAGGGTCTCACCCGCCGACTGCCTGACATCGACGTAGAGGGGGTCAAGCTGCTGGATGACCGCCAGGGCGCTCCCCTGCTGGGCAGTCATCAGAGCGCCTTCGGAGGCCATCGATTTGCCGATGCGGCCGCTGATCGGGGCGGTGATTCTGGTGTAGTCGAGGTTGATGCGGGCGGTTTCCACCGCAGCCCTGGTGGCGGCGACCTCTGCCGCAGCCTGTTTCCATGATGCTTCCGCTTCCACCTGTTCCTGGATGCTCACCGCCTGGTTGCGGACCAGGTTGCGGTAGCGTTCGGCTTTCAGCCGGGCCGAGTATTCCGCCGCCTCGGATCGGGCCAGCGCCGCCTGGGCACTGGCATAGGCGGCCTGGTAGCTGGCGGGGTCGATCTGGTACAGCTGCTGTCCGGCTTTGACCTCGCTGCCCTCGGTGAACAGCCGTTTCTGCAGGATGCCGCTGATCTGGGGTCGTACCTCGGCAATTCGGAAGGCGCTGGTCCTGCCCGGCAGTTCCTCGCTGAAGCGCACCGGCTGCAATGCGACGGTGATGGCGTTGACCTCCACCGGGACGCCGGGGCCTATGGCTCCCTGCTGCTTTCCGTCTTTGCAGGCGCTGACGAGAAGAGCCGCCATAAGGGCAAGGGCGATCAATGGTGTTCGTTTCTTCTGCGTGTTCATTGCAATCCATCCTTGAGTGTTGGTTGTGACCGGGGGAAAAGTCTGCCGCAGGGTTCGTCCGCGGATATCGCTCCCGGTATCCGGCAAGGCCCCGAGACAAGGTCGGCGGCTATCGTCGTATCGCGTCCCAGCCGGCCTCCGCGGTTTTCCGGATCAGTTCGTCGTCGAGTTCGACAAAGCCGAGGGTGTGGTCGCGGGCTACTGCAATCAACGGACCGAAAAAGAGGGCAAAAAGGATGGCGAGCGGCAGGTCCTTCATGGAGCCGCTGGCGACACCCTCTTCGAAAAGGCTTTTCACTGTGTCGCACTGCTGTTCGCTGGTCTTCTGATTGAAAATCTTGTCACGGCGCATGGCGACCCCGTAGGGCGAGTCGTAGAACTGTTCGAGGAATTTGAATTCCAGCGGGTTGTCGAGCAGAAACCGCATCAGGCCGGTATAGAAATGGTCGAATCGTTCCTTCAGCGGGCGGTCGGCCGGATAGCGCACCATCAGTATCGGGTGCATCCGTTCTTCCAACTCCCGGTGGACTTCCCGGATCAGTACGTCCTTGTCGGCGAAATAGCGGTAGATGGTGCCGGTGCCGACCCCGGCGCGGGTTGCGATCATCGCCGTCGGGGCGCCATGGAAGCCGTTTTCGGCGATCAGTTCCATTGCCGCTCTGAGGATGGCCGAGCGCTTGTCTGGAGTTTCCCTGTTCATATCTTCAATGCTCCGGTGGCAGAAAAGGTGCGGAGTGAACGTTCAGTCCTCATCTACCTGATCGCCGCCCTTCTGTCAATCTTTTCGTGCCGATATTCCCAAGGGAAATGGAACATGCCGGTTCTGCGCGTTCTGCCGTTTGGCAGGAGCTGGCGTCCTGGCGTCACGGTGCGGCTGTCCACAGGTGTACGCGTGTTCGCGCCGGGAAAGCGGCTGGTTGCGGATGCCCCGGGCAATTCCCCGAACGCCATGTAACAAAGGCTTGCCCAAGTGATAATGATATGTTACGGGAGGGGATTGATCCGAAACGAGGGAAAAAAGCCGACCAGCCGGTTTCTTTCCGCAACCCTTTTCCCCCTTTTCCCGAAGACATAGCCTGCTGGCCTGTCTTCGGGAAGACAACAGTACTGGTGGAGCGCAAACCATGATCCAGAAGACAATCCAAGTGGACGAGAAGGTGCCGCTGCTGCAGGGAATCCCCCTGAGTTTCCAGCATCTCTTCGCGATGTTCGGCGCCTCGGTCCTGGTACCGACGCTGTTCAAGATCGATCCGGCCGTCGTCCTGCTGATGAACGGCGTCGGCACGTTGATCTACCTGTTCCTCTGCAAGGGCAGGGCGCCCGCCTTCCTCGGATCGAGCTTTGCCTTCCTCTCGCCGGTCTTTGTCGTTCTCGGCGCCAACCAGGAGCTCTGGGCCGGCAATTATTCCTATGCCCTCGGCGGCTTCATCGCCTCCGGCTGCATCTTCATCGCCGTTGCCCTGATCATCTGGAGATTCGGTTCGGAATGGATCGGCGTCGTCCTGCCGCCGGCGACCATGGGTCCCATCGTCATGCTCATCGGCCTCGAACTGGCCGGTGTGGCCACCGGCATGGCGGGCATCATGCCGGATGCCAAAGGGGCCTACAACGCCGATGCGATCATCGTCTCGATCGTCACCCTGCTCACCGTCGCCTTCGGATCCCTGCTGTTCAGGGGATTCATGGCGGTCATTCCGGTACTGATCGGCATCGTCGTCGGCTACGTGATGGCGATCTTCATGGGCATGGTCAGCTTCGACGGGGTGGCGTCGGCAGCGGTCATCGCCCTGCCGACCTTTTATACCCCCAAGTTCGATATCAACATGATCCTGATCATCATCCCGGCCTCGCTGGTGGTGATCTCCGAGCACATCGGCCACCTGGTGGTGACCGGCAACATCGTCGGTCGGGAACTGACCAAGGATCCCGGTCTGCATCGCTCACTGCTCGGCGACGGCATTTCGACCACTCTCTCCGGTTTCTTTGGGTCGGTGCCGACCACCACCTATGGCGAAAATATCGGGGTCATGGCGATAACCAGGGTCTATTCGGTATGGGTCATCGGCGGGGCGGCAGTGATCTCTATCGTTCTCGCCTTCATCGGCAAGCTGTCGGCGGTCATCCAGTCAATCCCGACGCCGGTGATGGGGGGGATCTCGATCCTGCTGTTCGGCGTCATCGCCGCTTCGGGCATCCGGATGCTGGTGGAGTCGAAGGTGGATTACTCCCGGCCGATCAACCTGACCTTGACGGCAATCGTGCTGATTGTCGGTATCAGCGGCGCGGCTGTCAATATCGGCAATGTCCAGCTGAAGGGCATGGCGCTGGCGACCGTGGTCGGGATGGCCCTCTCCCTGCTCTTCCATCTTCTCGAGCGCATGGGCCTGGTCAACGAGCAGACCGATATCTGATACTACGGACGCAGGAAAAAGCACCGAAATGCAAAGGGGAGGTCCGGGCAACCGGAACCTCCCCTTTGGTTTTCAGGCAGGCCTGGTTGTCTTCAGGTGGATTCGCTGAATTCGATATTTTCGCAGCGGTAGCCGGCGCTGCCGAAGGGCTGGGCAAAGCGGACAAAGACGATGGCCTGGCCGGGGTACGACAGCGTTCGGACGACGCCGATGATGGTGGCGGTGACGGAACGGATGGCCCCTGAGTCGAGCCTGATGCCGAGCCTGATCTGGTTGCCGGGCAGATGGGAAAGCACCTCTCCGGTCTTGACCTGCAGGCTGAAGCAGAGGCCGCCGGCCAGTTTCTTCAGAACCGTGCTGTTCATCTCCCTGCGGGCTGTCGGCTGCTGCTCGTTGATGCTGTCGACGCCGTCACGGTGGAGATTGACGGTCTCGCTCCCTCCCTCGTCCGGTTCATCGAGGACCCGCAGCAGGCTGGGCAGGACATCGTGCTGCTCGCAGTAGGCAAAGATCTTTTCGGCCAGTTGGGGATGGTCGATCTGCAGGCGGAGCAGGTTCTCCAGGTCGAAGATATGGGCGGTGACCTCCTCGCTGGCGGTGAGCGACAGGTTCCAGGCATCACCGGAGAGAAACACATCGCTGCCGATCATCTCGCCGGCCCCGATCGGGCTGAAATGGCTTTCTTCCCCCTCCCTGTCCTGCCGGGTGAGGGAAACGGTGCCGCGATCGAAGAAAAAGAGTGGTGCCTGGATATCGCCGGCGGCGACGATGGTCTGTTCCGGCTGAAACGAGCGGTGGTTCAACGCTTCATGGAAGGCGCTGAATTCGTTTGTCGTCATCTGCTCGTAGAGATCCGCCCAGAGGTTGAAGTGGGCTTCCTCCACCGGATCGGCGGTACGGATCTGGCTTGCATCTTCACGATCGGAATTGCGGGCGATCGGTCCGCCGGCGGTTTCACGATCCGGAAGGTCGGCCGCCTGTCCCGCTGAGTCGTCGTCAAAGAGGCTGTCAAAACTGAGGATCTCCCCTTCGTCGTCAGGCAGCGGTTTTTCAGGTGTGGCCCGGGTCTTGAGAGACGGAGTCGCGGGCCTGTTCGCCGAATTCTTCAATTCGAGGCTGACGAGGGCGTCCTGGGCCGCCAGCAGCACCCTGTCGCCGTCGTCATTGAACTTCTGACGTTCGGCGATGACCGCCTTTACCGCCTGGATCGCCCGCTGGGAGGGGAGGAACTTGATCTTGGTGCAAAGGGTGATGGTCAGGTCTTCTTCGATGAACTTAGTGAAATCAGCGCGTTTTTCGAGCAGGTCACAGAAGGCCTCGCCGACATCCTTGCCGCCGATGTTGCCCAGCTGGATCACCACTTGCTGCTTCAACTCGTCGTTGATATAACCGAGCGCCTCGACCATGCGCTCACGCATCAGGTTGCCGCCCATCCTGTTGATGCAGTTCAGCACCTGCTGCTGGACCCGCATGTCCTTGTGGACGAGGTAGGGTCGCACCATCGAATAGAGGTCCGGGTCGTCGAGCCGGCTGATAATAATGATGATATTCCTGACGACGAACCACGGCGGGTTCTGTTCCAGGCAGCGGTCGAGGATGGGAATGATCGACCGGCCGATTGACGGGATCAGTTCCAGCAGGACGAAGCGTTTCTCACGGTCCTGGCTCTGGATCAGCGACTGGACAAGGTAGGCGGTCGCCTTGTTGCCGAGATGGGTGAGAAGGCTTCGGGCGATGTCGCGCCGGTCTTCCTGCCGGTCGAGGTAGACATTGACGAGATTGCGCAGCAGGGTTTCATCGGCGAGACTGTTGTGCAGTTTCACGATGGTCTTGCGGATCAGCCGTCCCTTGGTGATGACGCCGGACTGGATCTGCGATATGGCGATGACCAGGTTTTCGGCCTGGTACCAGAGGCCCGCCGACAGCATCCGCTGCAGGATCTTCTTGAGCTGGCTGCAGACGAACTCGAAACCGGAGAGGAACTCCGTCTCGATCTTCAGCCAGTTGACCAGCAGGCGGGAAACGGCCTCGAGGTATTCGGCATTCTGCGGGTCCTGCGAGATCTTCTCGGTGAAGACGGAGAGGATGAATACCGCCCTCTCCCGCTGTTCCTGGTCGACACTGCAGGCGCTTATGCCAATTTTGTCGAGTATTTTAAGTGTATTGTTGAGATTGCCCTTCTGGTACAGGGTGATCAGGTAGTCGATCAGTCTGTCGACGAATTCCCGGTTTTCGAGGATGGTGAAGCGGTTGTTTTCAAGATCGACCACCCCCCGCTGGAAGCGGAGCAGGCTGCGCTTGTTTTCCGTGTTCTGCAGCAGCTTGTTGGTGTTGGCGATGATTTCCTGCTGTTTCTGTCTGTCAATATCCATTCTGCACCGTGTACATGCTGTTCATCCCGTAGCCTGTCTCACCTTCCGGGTGGAAAGGAAAAGAAAGGGAAAACGCAGTTTCCTGCCTGTCGATGGCGATCCAGAAGTGTGTCTGTCTGTTAAGGTTGGTGGCCTCCTGACGTTTCCGTTATTCCGGTTGCAGTGATTGTCTGTAAATCCATATTGATGGTATGAACAATTATCAAGGGGAAAGTCAAATTTCTTTTTCCTCCAGGACGCTTTTTGACTGAATAATTCCGGAGATCCGGTTGCGGGTGCAGCTCTCTGCCGCCTGGCGATGGTTTCGTGCCGTGTCTGTATGCAGTGCCTCGCACTGGTGGTGGGTTGAAGGCCGCTGCTGGGCAGTCATTCATTTCCTGGCGATGGCGGTGACGGCGATCAATGACTGGGCAAGGACCGCAGCGATCGCGTTGATGAGGATATCCCGCAGGTCGCCGACCCGGTTGGGGCGCAGCCACTGAACCACTTCATCGCCGATCCCGGCCAGACAGACCAGGGCGACGACCAGCAGGTTCCGCCGCCACCCGTGCAGTGGACCAGGCATCGATCGGTCGCAGAGAAAACAGAGGACGCCGTACTGGAGGAGGTGGAAACGCTCTTCCGGGATGGTCAGCCAGAAGAGGGCGAGGGCGTATCCAAGGACCACGGGCAGGTAAGGCAGCAGGCTGCGGGGACGGAGAATGCGGAAGACGGCCGTGAGGACTGCCGCCAGGATCAGAGCCAGGAACACCGTCATCAACGGGTCGAGATGTTCTCCGGCAAGCCGGCGGGCGAAGGTGGAGAGGGTGCGCATCCAGCCGGAGCTGGCGTAGATGGCCAGCACGTAGGCGATGGTAACCAGCGAAAACGCCATGTTACCTGGCATGGCGCCATCCCCGATTGTCAATCTGCAGTTCCAGGGGGCCCTGGAGATCGATCCGCCAGGTCTCGCCGCTTTTCCGCCGTATCAGGGTAAGGGCCTCGGGGGCGGGAAAGGTGCTGCCGCTGCTGATCACCGACAACTCCGGCCTGACCACGTCGAGCCACGCTTCGAGATGGCCGGCACTCTTGGCATGGTGGGGGATCTTGACGATCTCGGCTGCGATCCGGCCTGGCTCGGCGGCAAGCTTTCGCCGCCCGTGGTCCTCGATGTCTCCGGGGAGCAGCAGGCGGACAGGTCCCGCCTCGGCGAGCAGGACCAGCGAGCTGTCATTGATCTCCTCCGGCCGGGTTTTGCCCTGGTCGAGCGCAAGCACGGTGAAGGTGATGTCGCCGCAGAGCCACTGTTCGCCGGCAGCCATAGGGCGATACTGCCGGTGCTGCCGCCAGTCCCGATACTCCTGGAAATACGGCTCCGCCGCGAAATCGACCCCGTTGTCGCCGACATGGGCGATGACGAGATCTGCGGGCAGATCCAAGACCCCGCCGAAATGGTCGGAGTGGGGATGGGAGATGATCAGGTGGTCAAGGCGGTTGATCCGCCGGCTGCCGAGTTGGCGGCCGATTTCTGTTCCGCTGCCGGGAGGGCCGGCATCGACCAGGACCGTACACCGGCCCGGCTGGTGAATCAGGACCGCATCGCCGTCCCCGACATCGAAAAAGCTCAGGAATACCGGTGTGCCGGCATTTGCCGGCAATGCGGCAGTGACCTGCGGGAAAGCCAGCAGCACGGACAGCAGCAGGGGGCGCGCGGCGGCAGCGAGGGTCGCAAGGAGGTGTCTGCCGCCGACAGCGAAACGAAGGCGGAAAAAGGCTGAAGGGCGGGTTCGGAACATCGCTCCAGCATACCTGAGGAGCGACTTACTGGCAAGCGGGGCGGTTGAGGGGGGAATTCTGTTGCCTGGAGGAGGGCTATGCATTACCGTACTGGAAAGAACTGCGGAGGAAGTGAGCTGCTCCGCTGCCCGTGCTTTTCAAGCCCCAGTCTCCCCATGCAGGACAAGGGTTGGCGAGTTTGACAACTCCTCCCGATCGGAGCGTTCCGCCTCAGCGCCACACCACCATGGAAACAGTCCTTTACCCCGAATTCTGGCTCGCCGTCGGGCAGATCATCATGATCGACATCCTGCTCGGTGGCGACAACGCCGTGGTCATTGCCCTGGCATGCCGCAGGCTGCCGCCGAAGCAGCGCAAACTCGGCATACTCTGGGGGACGGCAGGGGCGATCGGCCTCAGGGTGGTGCTGATCTTCTTTGCCTTGAAGCTTCTCGCGATCCCGATGCTGAAGCTGGTCGGCGCCCTGCTGCTGCTGTGGATCGGCATCAAGCTGCTGCTGCCGGAAGACCATGACGGACATGGTCAACTGCAGGCCGGCGAGCGGCTGCTGTCGGCGATCAAGACGGTCATCGTCGCTGATTTCGTCATGAGTCTCGACAACGTCATCGCCATCGCCGGCTCGGCGGAAAATGCCGGCGGCGAGCATAAACTCCTGCTGGTGGTCTTCGGCCTGATGGTCAGCATCCCGATCATTGTCTGGGGCAGTCAGCTGGTAATCCGGCTGATGGACCGTTTCCCGTTTGTCGTCACCCTGGGCGGCATGCTGCTGGGATGGATTGCCGGCGAAATGGCCATCTCCGATCCGGCGGTCCAGTCCATGTTTGCTGCGGAGTTGCGGCCGGCCGCAGGTTCCGGTGCAGCGCAGTATGCCGCCGGGACGACCGGGGCGTTGCTGGTCCTGCTGCTCGGATTGTGGCTGGCCTCCCTGCAGAACGCCAAGAAGCCGGCGGCGGTCTATGAAAAGACGCCGGAAAAACATGATACCTGAAGGAAGTACAGGCATTTCGGGAATGGTCGGCCGTGGTCACGGGTGGACTGTCATCCGCATTCTCCTGCTGTTGGGTTCTCTGCTGCTGGCGGCGAGTGAAGGTCATGCCGAAGATGTCCATCTCAAGATCGGAGTCCTGGCGATCAGGGGCAAGGAGCAGTGCCTGAAGAGCTGGACCCCGACCGCCGAGTATCTCAGCCGGCAGATTCCCGGTTACCGTTTCACCGTGGTGCCGCTTGAACACGCAGAGATCAACAGGGCGGTGGAAAAGAACGAGGTCGATTTCATCCTCACCAACTCGTCCTCCTACGTCGAACTGGAATATCGTTTCGGCGCCAACCGGATCGCTACGCTGAAGGAAATTCGCCTGGGGCAGGTGTATTCCCAGTATGGCAGCATCATCTTCTGCAGACGCGACCGCACCGATATCCGCCGGCTGATCGATCTCATTGGCAAGTCATTCATGGCGGTGTCGGAATCCTCTCTCGGGGGCTGGCAGGCGACCTGGCGGGAACTGCTCGAGAACGGGATCGATCCGTACAAGGATTTCCGCAGCCTGGTTTTTGGCGAAACCCATGACCGGGTGGTGGAAGCGGTCCAGAACGGCGAGGTCGACGCCGGCACGGTCAGGACCAACACCATTGAGCAGATGGCCGCCGAGGGCAAGGTCGACCCCGACGACTTCTATGTCTTTCCCCGCCTGCATGACAAGGGTTTTGAAACCCCCTACCTGGTGACGACAAGGGAGTACCCCGACTGGCCCATTGCCAAGGTCCGGCAGACCCCCGATGCCCTCGCCGAAAAAGTGGCGGTCGCCCTGCTGCAGATGGCGCCGGATTCCCAGGCCGCACAGGCGGCGGAATGCGCCGGCTGGACTATTCCCCACAATTACCAGCCGGTTCACGATCTGCTGAAATTTCTGCGTCTCGGTCCGTACAAGGATCTCGAACGGATCACCGTTGGCGCCGTGCTGCGGGCCTACGCCCACTGGATCATCCCGGAACTGATCCTCTTTGCGCTGTCCATCGTCTTCACCGTGCTGGTGATGAAGCTCAATCGCCGCCTGAAACTGTCACATGCCTCGCTGCTGGAAGAGATCGAGCTGCACCGCAAGCTCGACGAGGAACTGCAGAAGGCCAAGGAGCAGGCCGAGGCCGCCAACCGGGCCAAGAGCGAATTCCTCGCCAACATGAGTCACGAGATCCGCACCCCGATGAACGGCATCATTGCCGCGGTCGACCTCGCCCTCGCCGAGGAGGTGCCGGACGCGATAGAGAGCTATCTCCATATCGTCCAGAATTCCGCCTACTCGCTGCTCGGGATCATCAACGACATCCTCGATTTCTCGAAGATCGAGGCCGGCCAGATGGAACTCAAGGACCGGATCTTCCGGCTCGACGAGGTCTTCGACCGGGTC
>CAYYWK010000009.1:0-17293 GCA_964475345.1 uncultured Desulfobulbus sp. | reverse complement strand
CGCCCATGCCGGCATTGACCACCACCATCCAGGAATCGTCGCCCAGGCGGTAGACGATGGCATCGTCGATGACCGTTCCGTCTTCGGCGAGAAAGACCCCGTAGACGCAGCGACCGGCAGCCAGCCGCCCTCTTTCCTTGCCCTGACAGCGCTCGAGATCCTTGGAAAAACAGTGTTGCAGCAGGGCCATCGCCCGCTTTCCACGGAGACTGACCACCACCATGTGAGTGGTGTCGAAGACCCCGGCCGCTTCGATGACCGCCAGGTGCTCGGCCTTGGCGCCGGCAGGATACCACAGCGGCATGTCGTAGAGGCCGAAATGCGCCATATTGGCGCCATGATCGAGATGCCACTGGTGCAACGGTGTCGTTCGCAATTTTTCCATCGTCCCCACCTCGTCCTGTTGGTGCCTGAGACCGCATTCCGCTCAGAGTGTCAGCGGCACCTTGAGATTGAAACTCTTGTAGACGACGAAGGTCTCGACCGACGAAACGTTGGCGATGGTCGAAACCTCCTCGGTATAAAACTCCAGTATCGTGAAATCACGGCTCAACATCACCATCAGGATCAGGTCGAAGCGCCCGGTCACCACGCAGACCGAGATGACCCCGCGCAGACGGCTGAACTCCTCGCCTTTCCTGACCAGGTTCATGTCTTTGACCTTGACACCGACCATCACCACATTCTGGTCCGGGATAACCTCGGGATCGACCAGGCCGGCGATTTCGAGTACGCCCTCGTCCATCAGCCGCTTGACGCGCGCCCGTACTGTCCCTTCCGACAGCGACAGGGACTCGGCAATCTTCTTGAACGGCGCCCGGCCATCCCTGAGGTGGTTGATGATGGAGATATTGATGTCGTCTATCTTCATTCGTCGGATCCGGGCTGAATTGATCTTGCTTTCGCCTGGAAGGCTACGCTATACTGATGACATTGTCAATGTTGTGTTGATATTTACGTATTCTCATCAAAATTTTTTCGAATTTTTACGAAATCCATATTTTCTCGGGAGAACAGCCATGCAGATCGCGATCCTCGGTGCCGGCCCTGGAGGGTATGTCGCGGCCATCCGTGCCGCTCAGATGGGGGCGGGCGTCACCCTGGTGGAAAAAGGCCCGCTGGGCGGCACCTGCCTGAACTGGGGTTGCATCCCCTCCAAGGTCTTCCGCCAGACCGCCGAGGTCCTTGGTGCCTGCCGCAGCGCCGCCGATTTTGCGATCACCGCCGATGCCACAGCCAGCTGCGAGATGCCGGCGCTGATCGCCCGCAAGGAGCGGATTGTCGGGATCCAGGCCGGAGGCATCGCGGCCCTGCTGAAAAAACACGGGGTCCGGGTGCTGGCCGGCAGCGGCCGCATCAGCGCCCCGCACCGGCTTGTCGTCACCGCTGCCGACGGAGAGGGGCAGGAGATCGCCTGGGACAAACTGATACTTGCTACCGGCAGCCGGCCGGCAGCCATCCCGGCCTTCCCCTTCGATGGCAGGCAGATAGTGTCCAGCGACCATGTTTTTTCCCTCGACCGCATCCCCGGGTCGCTGGCCATTGTCGGCGGCGGGGTGATCGGCTGCGAGATGGCCTCGATCTTCGCCGCGCTCGGCAGTCGGGTAACCCTGATCGAGGCCATGGACCGCCTGCTGCCCTTGCCCACAGTGGACGAGGAATGCAGCAAGCTGCTGGCGCGGGAGATGAAGAAACAGAAGATCCGGGTTCTGACCGGTGCCACGGTCCGTTCGGCCACCCCGGTCGGAGGCCGGGTCGAACTTGGCATCGGCAGGATCGCCGCCGGCGACACCGCCGATGACCAGCAGGAATTCTGCGAAACGCTGCTGGTCTGCATCGGCAGAACGCCGAACAGCGCCGACATCGGCCTGGATGCGGCCGGGGTCGAGGTTGATGCCCGGGGCTGGATCGTCGCGGATTCCCGGCTGCGGACACACAACCCCGATGTCTACGCCATCGGCGATGTCCTCGGACCGTCCAGAGTGATGCTCGCCCACGTCGCTTCGACGGAAGGCGAGATCGCCGCCGTCAACTGCCTTGGCGGAGACCTGGAGATGGAGTACGGCTGCGTGCCGGGCGCCATCTTCACCATGCCGGAGATCGCCACCGTCGGCCTCTCGGAGGCGGAGGCCGTCGCCAGCGGGATACGGGTCAAGGCCGACAGCGTCCTTTTCCGCACCCTCGGCAAGGCCCAGATTATCGGGGAGATCGCCGGCTTCGCCAAGATCGTCGCCGAGGAGGGCAGCGGCCGGATCCTCGGCGTCCACATCACCGGCCCGCATGCCACCGACCTGATCGCCGAGGCGGTGCTGGCCATCCGCAACGGGATCACCCTGCAGCAGCTTACCGACACCATCCACGCCCATCCGACACTGGCCGAGATCATGCTGGAGACCGCCTTCAAGGTCCATGGTCGGCCTCTGCACGGATGACGCCCGCTGAAAGGACAGGCGGGACGACGAGTCCCCCGCCCGGGAAAAAGGGGGCAGGCCACAGTCTTGCACCTTCCCCCGCAGGCTATGCCCGGATCCCGCTTCCCCGCCCTTTTCCGGTTTCCGCAGCCTGAGCGCGAGCCCACCCAAAACCGGCGCCACGATTACCTTTCGGCATGACAACCCGGCAAAAATTACCTGCGGCGGCATTGCGTGCTGGAACAGGATCGAAATCTGTATTATGAACATTCTCAGACACTCTTCGTCCAGGGCATATTTCCAGATTGCATGGAAAACCATGCCTTGAGTTCTGCTGCAGGACGCTAGCCATCGAAACGGGGAGCGGCGGCCGAAACCGTCGATGCCCCGTGCAACCATCCGTTGCTTCACTATGCCATCCGCCAAGAGCAAAAGCCCCCGGCAGAACCCATCCAAACAGCTTCCGCTGCCATGGCCGGCTGATTCCGACCAGCAGTCGGCCAGCATGCCGGCGAATGCCAGCGCGCCGCAGAAAGCAAAAAGGTCGCCCTCGCCGAAGAAAGGCCGGAAAAAGAGGGGCAACCAGGGCGGGCGAAAGGGGCAGAAACCGGCAGCCTCATTGCGCAGGAACGTCCTGTTGATAAGCGTCGAAGTACTCTGCCTGGCCATCTCCGGCATCGCGGCAATCATCGTCCTGCTCGGCTTTTCAGCCAGCCGCTTCTCCGGCACCGGCCTCTTCTCGAACCTGCTGCCCTTTGCCGCCGGCATCCTCGGCTGCGTGGTCGCCACTGCCGTCCTGCTCATTTCCTGGAGACGCCTGCGGACACGACTGCAGGCCTGGTGGCCTCCGCTGCCGGCCGCTGTCGCCATCGCCCTGGCGCTGGCAGTAGCGCTCCTGGTTCGACAGGGCCATTTCGTCGAGACCTTCGGCTATTACCGCGCGCTGGTCGGCGGGAAGGTCGAGGCAGGCAAACTCACCCTCGCCCACCAGGTCTATGCCGCCTACCGCCGGTTGGAGGCTGGGGAACTGAAGAACATGGTGGAGCGCGCCGCGCCCTACCGACCAGCCATCACCGAGGCGGCAAGAAAATTCGGTATCGATGTCGACCTGCTGCAGGGGCTTGCCGCCACCGAATCCTCGTTCATGCCCAGGGAGAGCCGGGATGGAGGGCAGGGGCTGTTCCAGATCACCAGGGTCCCCGATGCGGCAAGGAACAAGGTGGACGACCTGTTTACCCCGGAACAGCGGCTGTTGACCAACCCGCGCTACAACGCCCATCTCGGGGCAGCCACTCTCCGGCATTACCTCGACGAGATGAAGGATGACCTCTTTCTCGGCCTCCTCGCCTACAACATCGGCCCTGCCAACGGCGGCCTGCGCTTCATCATGGGTCAGTACGGGGCCACCGACTTCGTCACCATCCAGCCCTACCTGCAGCGCCTGCCGCGCGATTACCCGATCCGGGTTTTGTCCTACTCGCTGGCCTTCCGCATCCAGCAGCGAGAAGGCCAACTCCTCGCCTACGAGGAAGGAGTAAACGCCCAGCGCATCCAGAACATCGGCATCCCCGGCATCACTCCGCAAACAGTCCAATGAACGCAACGGTCAAGCCTTTTCGACCCGCCACGGAATACTTCCTCGACGAGGGTTGCCATATCGTCGAGATGCTGCAGGCCAACGACGACCACCTGCTCTCCATCGCCCGCGCCCGCGTCGAGCCGGGCGTGACCACCCGCTGGCATCGACTGGCGGGCACCAGCGAACGCTATGTGATCAGCGAAGGAGAGGGTCTGGTGGAGATAGGCAGCCTGTCGCCACAGTCGGTGGGTCCAGGCGACGTAGTGCTGATTCCGCCCGGCTGCCGGCAGCGGATCACCAATACCGGGTCCGGCGACCTGCTCTTTCTCGCCATCTGCACCCCGCCCTTTCAGGCCGCAAACTACCAGGACATCGAAATCACCTGATCGAATCACCCTTTGCCAAGGAGAGAGCAATGCGCATCCGCACCCCAGTGAAAATTTCCCAGAGCATCCCCACCCTGGAAGGGGCCGGCGTCCACCTCCGGCGCGCCTTCGGTTTCGGCGACACGGCACTGTTCGACCCCTTCCTGCTGTTCGACGATTTCCGTTCGGACCATCCCGACCAGTACCTGAAGGGTTTCCCGTGGCATCCCCACCGCGGCATCGAGACCATCACCTACGTGACGGCCGGCGATGTCGAACACGGCGACAGCCTCGGCAACCGGGGCACGATCTCCTCGGGCGACGTGCAGTGGATGACGGCCGGCAGCGGCATCATCCACCAGGAGATGCCCAAGGGCGACGGGAAGGGCCGGATGCATGGCTTCCAGCTCTGGTGCAACCTGCCGGCGGCCGAAAAGATGTGCGAGCCGCGCTACCGCGACGTGACCGCGGCAATGATCCCGACGGTGACGACGGCAGACGGCGCAGTCATCAGGATCATCTGCGGCAGGGTCGGCGAGACGTCGGGACCGGTGGAGGACATCACCGTCGCCCCGCAGTACCTCGACATCACGGTGGCGGCGGGCACTCGGTTCAGCCACCCGACTAGGCCGGGCGACACGGTCATCGCCTATGTCATCGACGGGTCGGCCGCCTTTGCCCCGGATGAAAGCACCGAGCATGGCAACTGCAGTTTGCTGGTTTTCTCCGACGGAGAACGCCTTGCCGTCCGCACCACCAGCCGGCCGGCGCGGTTTCTGCTGATTTCCGGGCGGCCGCTGCGCGAACCGGTGGCCTGGCGCGGCCCGATCGTGATGAACAGCGAGGAGGAACTGCAGACCGCCTTCCGCGAATACCACGAAGGCACCTTCCTCAAGCACCGCTGAACGGCGGCCAGGGTCAGTCGCCGGCCCTGCCGTCCTCCTTCGGGCTGAAGACCACCGCCATCGTCCTGACCAGACCGAGGGCGAAGAGGAGGATGGCGAAGCCGGCCAGCGTCTGAGCCACCAGGGGCGTGTGGGAATAGAGCATGACGATCAGTTCCCGGATGATGAAGATGATCGCCGGGTCGATCATGCTGTGCAGGCGAATCCGCTTGACCTTCAAATACCCGATGAAGCTGCGGAAGAGTTCGATCATCACCAGGAAGGTGAGGATGTCGCTGACGGTCCGGGAAAGGTCGACAGCGTGGAAGTACTCCTCGAACAGCAGGTTGAGCGGGTAAAGGACCTTCAACAGGCCGGCGATCAGCAGAAAAATGATGTAGACGATCAAGACGTTGATGATGCTGTCCACCGTCCGGTCGAACATTGACAGCATCCTGGCTTTCCCTTCCGTGACCATGCGCTTTTCTCCATCGTTTTTCCGACGAGTAAAGCAGAACGACAACAGGAAGGGATAAGGAATCGGTCAGTTCCCTGTTCAGACGGGCAAATCACGGTTGCTCAACGACGATCCGCTTGCCAGCAGCGGCATCAATCTTTGCCAGGCGGTCTCGACCGGCAGGTCCCGCAGGTTCTTCTGCTGCAGCCAGAGGAAGCGGCCATGCTGGATGCCGGAGAAGGTCGGCGGGATATGGTCGCTGAACAGGGCAAGCCCCGGGCGCTGCAGGTGGACGGCGATATGGGTCGGGCCGGTGTCGTTGCCGACCACCAGCGCCGCCCGACGCAGGACCCCCGCCAGGCGGAAGATGTCGAGGACGCCGCCGTCGGCTTCGAGCAGCACCTGACCGGCAGTCTCCCGGCAGAGTTCGACCTCGCCTGGGCCGGGAACGGTGGCGATCTGCCAACCGACCTGCATCAACCGCTCCGCCAGCTGCCGGTAATACGGCCAGCGCTTCTGCGGGTGTTCGGCCGACCCGCCGGGTATCAGGACGACAAAAGGGCCGTTCAGCCCAGCCCGGCCGAGAATGTCGTCGACATCATCGGCCATCCAGGAAATTTCGCAGCGCAGGGTATGCTCTACCGGCACACCTGCCTGTCGCAGGCACAGGGCGAAATGTTCGGCGGCAGAGCGGTCTTGCGGCCGCCGGCACTGCACCGAGCAGCCCTTCGCCCCGCCCACCCAGGGGGTACCGCGCAGAAACCAGCGGTAATAAAAATCGGTTCGGCCGACCTGCAGCAGGTCGTAGACTAGATGGAAGCCTTCTCCTCGGAGGCGGCGGCGCAGTGCGAACATGCAGTCGAGGCGCCAGCGGCTGGCCCGGGGATCGATGAAGATGCGGTCCACCCAGGGACAGCGCTCCATCAGCCGCCGGTACGGCGGGGTGGTCATTACCGTGATTTCAGCATGGGGATGGTGCAGGCGGATATCGTGCATCGCCCCTTCGGCCTGGACAATATCGCCCAGGGCGCTCAGCTTGATGACCAGGATTTTCCGCCGCCGCTCAATTGCCATCGGCATAGGGGGCGTAGGACTTCTCTTCGACCACCTGCGAGCCCAGCAGGCGGTTGATCCGGTATTTCAGGTCGGCCCGCCGGTCGTTGGTGAAATAGACCGAACGCGCCAGTTCGACGAATTCCTCCCCGAAATCCCGCCTCCTCTCGCAGCCCCGGATCGCATCCTCTATCTCCCAGAGCCGCTCGTTGACCGCCCGCAGTTCCGCCACCAGACCGGCAAGCCCTTCCGGGCCGGCAGCCTGGCGATCGCGAACCCTTTCCAGTAGTTCGAGCTCGCCTCTGACGTTGGCAAGCTTGGCGGCATCCTTCATCCGCTCGCTCTTGATCTGGAGAATGGTGATCTTGTCAAGGAGTTCCCCCCAGGACACGGGAATCAGCAGGGACATTGGTTCTCTCGCTGGTGCTCGTTGATGGTGAATCGCTTGCGGATGGCTGCGCTGCCGTTTCCAGGCCTGGCATTATCGCCAAAAGGCCGCTGAAAGTCAACCGCGGCAGCACCCCGGTGGCGGCGGGAATCGCGCCCCATCCGCCACCTGGAAAAATGGCGGAGAATCTTCCCCCTTTCCTGATTTGACTTTCCCTTTCCGATCACATAACCTCTTAAGAGAAGGGGACAAAATGTCCATATCGACAGGCTGTCTGGGGGAGATGGCCCCCGGCAGCGACTGGCACCTGCACCTGCTTGGAGGACAGTCATGGGAATTCTCTCGTGGATCGTCATGGGACTGCTGGTCGGCATCGTCGCCAAGATCGTCATGCCGGGAGAAGACCCCGGCGGATTCTTCCTCACCGTGGCGCTGGGGATCGGTGGCGCCTTCGTCGGCGGTTTTGTCGCCCGTTTCCTGGGATTCGGTTCGTTCACCGGCTTCAATTTCGGCAGTTTTCTGATCGCCACCGGCGGGGCCATTCTCATCCTGGTCCTCTACCGCTCGGCCAGGCGTTAGCTTAAGCGATACTTACCTACGACAGCAGAAATACGATGCCCAAGGATACAGATGCCGCCTGGCAGCTGACCACCAGCCGGCCGGAGCCGTCGACCATGGAGGTCGCCTTTGCCGGTCGCTGGTGCCTCGATCAGCAGCTGCCGGCGCCTGACCAGCTCGCTTCCGTGCTTCCCGAGGACATCTCCAGCCTGACCTTTGCCGTCGACCTCACAGCCTGGGACTCAGCCTTTCTTGCCTACCTCTCGGTGCTGATCAAGCTCTGCTCCGGGCGTGGCATAAAGGTCGATCAGCAAGCCCTGCCGGAAGGGGTCCGCCACCTGCTGGCAATGGCCGCCGCGGTGCCGGAACAGAAGATCGCCGGGCGTGGCCACGAACACCGCAACTTCCTCCACCGCACCGGCGCTGCCGCCGTCGAATTTTTCCACGGCGCGCCGGAGATGCTGCGTTTCCTCGGCGAGATCATCTTTTCCTTCGGCCACCTGCTGACCGGCAGGATCCGCCTGCGCTGGCGCGACCTGTGGTGGGAGGTCGAGGAGGTTGGACCGCGGGCCCTCCTGATCGTCTCGGTCATCAGCTTTCTGGTCGGCCTGATCCTCGCCTACCTCGGGGCCGACCAGCTGCGGATGGTCGGGGCGCAGATCTTCATCGCCGACCTGGTGGCCATCGGCATGGTGCGCGAGATCGGGGCCCTGATGACCGGCATCATCATCGCCGGCCGCACCGGCTCTGCCTTTGCCGCCAAGCTCGGCACGATGCAGGTCAACGAGGAGATCGACGCCTTCAAAACGCTCGGCATCTCGCCGATCGACTTCCTGGTTTTGCCCCGGATCATCGCCCTGATGCTGATGGTGCCGCTCCTGACCCTCTATTCCGGTTTCGTCGGCATGCTAGCCGGCCTGCTGATCTCCACCACCATCTTTGACATCGGCCTGTTCGAGTATTACAACGAAACCATCAGCGCCCTGGAACTCAAGCACTTTGCAGTCGGCCTGATAAAGGGCAGCATCTACGGCGCGATGGTCGCCTATTCCGGCTGCCTGCGCGGCATGCAGTGCGGCCGCAGCGCCGAGGCGGTGGGCGAGGCCGCGACCTCTGCTGTGGTCACCAGCATCCTGCTGATCACCATTTCGGCGTCGATACTGACCATCCTTTTCTACCAGCTGGGGATCTGAGAACATGGAAGGAGCAGTGCCCATCGAAGTCCGCAACCTGACCATGGCCTATGGCGAGCACGTGGTCCAGCACGACATCAGCTTCACCGTCAACCGCGGCGAGATCTTCGTCATCATGGGCGGCAACGGCTGCGGCAAATCGACTCTGATGCGATCGCTGATCGGCCTGCAGCGGCCGACCGAGGGCACTGTGCTCTACGATGGAGAAGACTTCTGGAACGTCGACGAGGCCGAGCACCAGCGCCTCAAGCGCCGGCTCGGGATCATGTTTCAGGGCGGGGCGATGTGGAGTTCGCTGACGCTTGCCGAGAACGTCTCCCTGCCGCTGGGCGAATACACCAACCTGTCGACGCAGCTGATCGACGAGATCGTTTCCTTCAAGCTGGCACTGGTCGGCCTTGCCGGTTTCGAGGATTTCTACCCGGCCGAGCTGAGCGGCGGCATGCGCAAGCGGGCCGGCCTGGCCCGGGCGATGGCGCTCGATCCGGAAATCCTGATCATCGACGAGCCGTCATCCGGGCTCGATCCGCTGACCGCCCGCCATCTCGACGAGCTGATCCTCGAGCTGCGGGAAAATTTCGGCACCACCATCGTCGTCATCTCCCACGAGCTGGCCAGCATCCTCAGCATCTGCGACAGCTCGGTCTTTCTCGACGCCCAGACCCGGACCATGATCCCCACCGGCAATCCGAAAGAAGCCCTGCTGTCCGGCGATCCAAAGGTCCGTCATTTTCTCACAAGGGGTGAAGCATGAGCAGGAAGGCCAATCCCACCCTGATCGGCGCCTTCGTCCTCGGTGCGCTGGTCCTCGCCATCATCACCGTCCTGCTGCTGGCCGGCGACGAGTGGTTCAGGGAGCGCCAGCAGTACGTGCTCTACTTCGACGAGGCCGGCCAGGGCCTGCAGGTGGGGGCGCCGGTGGTCTTCCTGGGCGTCAGGGTCGGCACGCTCAAACATATCCGGATCGGTCTCGAGGAAAAAGGCCAGCGCTTCAAGGTGCAGGTGACGATTGAGCTCGACCTGCAGATGGTCAGCACCACTAGCGGCAAAGAGATCGCCCCCGACGACCGTCTGAGTATCCGTCAGCTGGTGGACAAGGGTCTGCGGGCCCGGCTGAAGATGCAGAGCCTTTTGACTGGCCAGCTCTATGTTGATCTCGCCTTCTATCCCGGCAAACCTGCCCATTTCGTCAACGGTGACGAGAACGCTGGAGAAATCCCGACCATCCCCACCACTGTCGAGGAACTGGCTTCGATGCTGGAAGATTTCCCGATGAACCGTTTCCTCGCCGACCTGGCCTCCATCGGGGCATCGACCAGCAGGCTGCTGGCCTCGTCGGCAACCCAGAATCTCCCCGACAGGCTGGACGCGACGATGAAAAACCTGGAATCCCTGTCGGCCAGGCTCGACAGCCGCAGCGAACCGCTGCTGCAGGAAGCGGAGGCCGTCCTGGGCGAGGTTCGCACGGCCATAGACTCCCTGAAATCAGCCATGCTCAGGATCGGCGGTACAGCCGACCGGATCGGCAAACTGGCCGATGCCGGGTCCCCGGTTTTCAAGGAAATGGAGACGGCTGGGGACGAACTGGGCAAGGCCGCCAGGACTGTCCGGCTGCTCGCCGACGAGGAGTCGCCCACGCTCCAGCAGCTGACCGCCTCCCTCAGGGAAATGTCCCGGGCCGCCCGCTCGCTGCGCCTGCTCGCCGAAAGCCTCGAACAGCAACCGGAGGCCGTCATCCGCGGAAAACACCTCGAAGAGGAGCAACCATGAACACCTGTGGCTTCCGCCTGACCGGCAGCGTCACCGCCCTGCTTTTCGCGCTCTCCGCCCTGTTGTTGACAGGATGCGCCCGCTCCCAGCCGATCGCCTGGTACCAGTTGGATGCGGCTGCCAGCCAGAAGACTGCCGGCGCCATGGCGGCGCACCGGATGAGCATCGGACTCGGCCCGCTCGTACTGCCGGAGGTCGTCAACCGGCAGCAGATCGTCACCCGTTCCGGCACCAGTCGGCTTGAACTGGCCGACCGCCATCGCTGGGCGGAACCGCTGCAGGACAACATCGCCCGGGTGATCCGGGAAAACCTCGCCGTCCTGCTGGGGACCGAACAGGTCATCGCCTACCCCTGGAGCCGGGATACCGGCGTGGATTACCAGATCGCAATCGAGATCGTCCGCTTCGAGGGGGAAGGCCTGGCGCAGGCGCGCCTCGAGGCCCTGTGGTCGGTGCTGAACCGGGAGGGCAAAGCAGTCGTGCCGCAGCGGCGTTCCCGCCTTGAGGTGCCGGCCGCAACAGCCGACCACGAAGGACTGGTGGTGGCCCTCAACAAAGCGCTTTACCGCTTGAGCCTGGAAATGGCGGCAGAACTGGCCCGCATGCCGGCACCGCGCTCATAGCGGCAGGGGCATTCACCCAGTCGGGCCGTCAGGGGCCAGCGGGAAGACCGCCGTCACCTCGGCAGGGATCGACCTGGGCCTGCCGCTGACCGAATCAACGTACACCCAGTCGGTTTCACCGCGGGCCAGCAGGGCGTTGTCGCGTCCGCGGATGAAGCGGTAACGCCTGAGCGACCTGGCCCTGCGGAAATCGACGACCCAGGTCAGGGCCACGATGTCGTCGCCGGCAAAGGCCGGCGCAAGGTACTCGACGTTGTGGGTCCTGACCACCCAGGTCGCCCCCAGCGACTGTACCAGCCGGCTCCCGCCGATGCTCTCGGAATGAAGGATGGCGACATCCTGCATCCACTGGACATAGACAACGTTGTTGACGTGGCCGTTCTGGTCGAGGGCGCTCTCTGGAACGGTGAACGCATGCCGGTAGACGGCATCGGGCGGTGGCTGCATGGCGCTCCTGCTGGTTCTCTGAAATAGGTGCGCATCCGTGGGATGCGCCAGTTCGAGGTATCGGCCAGGGAATTGGAATACCAACAGCCGCTGCTGTCAACCCGTTTTCCCGTTAACTCAGCCCACATCCCTTCTCTTTGCCGGGAAGATTCTGCCACCGGGGATTGACACTGTTTTCACTGGCATTGCCGGCCTGAATGCGGTACAGAGATTCCTTGCCGCCGGACACCTGAACCACCGCAGACACCATTGCCTATGCCCATAGAATACGCCGCCCTGATCCAGTTCGTCAGATACGTCGTCGCCGGCGGCATCGCCACCGTCTGCCATATCATCCTGTTCCACCTGATCGCCTGGAAGATCTTCCCGGCGCTCGGCCCCTCTGACCACGCCGTCCGCCTCTTCCGCCTGAAGATCCGTGAAGTTAACGATTACAGCCGGTCCCGCAACTCGATGATCGGCAACTTCATCGCCTTCCTGTTCTCCAACCTGGTCTGCTACCTGATCAACATTTTCTGGGTCTTCGAACGCGGCCGCCACGGCATCGTCGTCGAGATCATGCTGTTCTATCTGGTCTCCGGCCTCAGCATGGCCATCGGCACCTCGCTGATGGGCCTGTTGATCAAGCGCTTTGGCCTGCTGACCACCTACGCCTTCGCAACCAATCTGGTCTCCGCAGTGATGATCAACTACGTGATGCGCAAGTTCGTGATCTTCGCCGGCTGAGACGTCTTGCCGGCGACCCTGATCGCCTGTTACAGCTTCCGCCACCCAGACCGATGAAATTAAAAAACGTGGGAAGTCGCCCTCATCATGCAAACACCGGTTCACTGCCGGTGCCTGACCGACCCAGGCAGTGACCGCAACCGGGTATTGCCCCGTCACATATTGCTGTCATTTCCGCTCAGCCTGCGCTAAGATTGCAGAGAACAGGTTGTGTTTCCCCACGACTTCAGGCTGTTACCTTCAAGGAGGCCCCATGCGCAGCGAGGATGAACCGATCTGGGACTGGACCCTGCGACGGATACGGAAGATCTGGCCACTGGGCGATTCCGGCAAACTGAAGAACCTTGTCGAGCCTGGCCTGCCCGAGGGCGATATTGACATCCTCCGCCAGAAGATCAGGGCCTGTCTCGACGGCCGCGGCGGCGAGGTGTCGGCCAGGGCCAGGGCCGCCGAGCTCGGCGAGGCCTACCTGGTCCTCAACCCCAAGGGGCGGCGCCGCTTCCTGGAGCTGCTGGCCAGCGATTACGACGTCGACAACGCTGCGGTGGAGGCGGCCATCGAGGCACGCACCAAGAGTGACGGCCCGGCACAGCTGCAGGAGGCCACCCACCGTCTGCGCCGCCTGCTGGAGCCGCCGCGGACCAGGCTGCTGCGCCAGTTCAACGAGCTGCAGGAAGGAGTCAAGTTCCTGGTCGACCTTCGGGCCGAGCTGATGCCGCTGACCCGGGAAGACCCGGCCCTGAAGGCCCTGGACCGTGATGTCTTCGAGCTGCTCTCCTCCTGGTTCGACATCGGTTTCCTAGACCTGCAGCAGATCACCTGGAAAACTCCTGCCGCCCTGCTCGAGAAGCTCATCGAATACGAGGCGGTCCATGCCATCCGCTCCTGGGACGACCTGAAGAACCGGCTTGGCGACGACCGCTGCTGCTACGCCTTCTTCCACCCGCGGATGCCCGACGAGCCGTTGATCTTCGTCGAGGTGGCGCTGGTCAACGGCATCTCGACCAATATCCATGTGCTGCTCGACGAAAAGGCGCCGGTTGTCGACCCGATGAAGGCAGACACTGCAATCTTCTATTCGATCTCCAACTGTCAGAAGGGCTTGGCGGGGGTCAGCTTCGGCAACTTCCTGATTAAGCGGGTGGTCAGGGACCTCAGTGCCAGGCGACCGAACCTGAAGATCTTTTCGACCCTGTCCCCAGTCCCCGGTTTCATGGACTGGTTGCAGAACGGGGCCCGTGAGGCCGGTCTCAGCGATCGCGAGTTGAAAGCACTCGACCTGATTGCGCCGCTTGCAGGAAGCGAGGCGGAGCTGGCTGAACTGATCCGCAAGAATGAACTGCCGGGGGCAAGCGGTAGATACTCCATGCAGGAGGTCCTGCTGCGGCTCTGCGCCCGCTACCTGAGCAAAGTCAAGAAAGGCCGGCAGGCCCTCGACCGAGTCGCCCACTTCCACCTCACCAACGGCGCCCGGATCGAACAGATCAACTGGGCAGCCGACCTCTCGGTCAAAGGCGTCCGGCAGTCGTTCGGAATGATGGTCAACTACCTCTACAAGCTGCCGGACATTGAGAAGAACCACGAGTCGTACAGCGCCAGCGGCGGCATCGCCACCTCCTCGGCAGTGCGCAAGCTGCTCTGAGCGCCGAAATCGCTTGAAAAAACAAGGCGGAGAACCGGAATCAGCCCCGGGTCTCCGCCATCCACCTCTATCCCACTGAAGGCAGCCCTGAATTCTTATTTGTCCGTCACTCCCGCGCAGGCGGGAATCCATACAATCAACCGATTGGATGCAGTTCTTCGCGGGCGCGATGCCAGAGCAGCGATCAGCTCTTGCCGCGGATCGCCTCCCGGACGCTGCCGTCCTCAAGGATTCTCTGGATCACATCGGAGAGCTGGGCATTGAGCATCTTCTCGAGGTCGGCGACGCTGGGCTTTGTCGCCGTCTCCCTGCTCTCCTGGCGTTTATAGTCCTTAGTCAGCACCGTCCCACGGTTGTTGATCGTCAGCTTGATCCGGCTTCTGGCATCGGACTCATAGAGCAAGCCGCTCTTGGTTTTGCCGACCTTCACCAGCAACTCCTCCACTGCAATCGTCACCATCACTGGCGCCTGACCGGCCCGCAGCAGGCCCTGCTGGCTCAGGCCGTCAGCCATCCGTTCCGCAATCAGCACATGCGGCGCCACCTGGTTGAGCAGCGTTGCTGGATCGTTCTTGAAGGAAAAGACCACCACCTGTTTCGCCTTGCGGTTGTCACGGCCGTCGATGGTCACGAGAATACCGGGGGGGTAAACGCCGACAGGTTGCTCGGCCAGTTCCGGATTGAGGTTGGTCTTATGGGGGGATTTGGCGCAGCTGCAGAGCATCACGGCAATGAGTATGAGCAGCAGTTTCTTCATGATCGTTCCTCCTGGGAGTTTGCTTCCACGCACTGCCGTCCGCCCCTGCCTGCTGCCAGGTCGAATCAGCCGCCAGTCCTTTTCCTTACCCGGCCATCCCGGCACGGCGGGATGCTGCGTACCGCCTAGAAATACCAACTATTTGTATTTATGAACATAAATATTCAACTACCTCAAGACCTTTTTTCCTGTCGGCCCCGGAACAGCATCCCGCAGGGGGCAAGGCTGTTTGAACCTTCCCCCTGAACTCCCAGCAAGAAACTCTTGCATGTATCAAACATTTGTTTTATTCTTTTGTTTAAATCAAACGTTCGATACAGGCTCATACATGACCGAACATGCCGCACCAACAAAGGAACGGATCCTGGAAGCCGCCAGCGACATCTTCGGCCGGGAGGGGTTCAAGGCGACGACGATCCGCCGGATCGCCGAGAGCGCCCGGGTCAATATCGCCGCGATCAACTACCATTTCGGGGACAAGGAAAGGCTGTACGCGGCGGTCCTCGAGCACGTCTTCCACCTGGGCTTCTCCCGTTTTCCCTCCCGTGGCGGCATAGAGCCGGGCATGACGCCCGAGCAGCAGCTGCACAACTTTGTCAGGGGCATGTTCTACCGTCTGCTGAGCAGCGAAGGCTGGTTCGGATACAGCGGCAAGGGCCGACTCATCGCCCGCGAGCTGCTGGCCCCGACACCGGCCTTCGAGAACATTCTCGACCGCTACATCAAGCCGCACAAGGACCTGCTGACAGAAATCCTGGTCGCCATCATCGGCCGGGACCCCGGCCAGCAGGTTCTGCTGCCGCTGGCCGTGAGCATCATCGGCCAGTGCATCTACTATGCCTTCGCCGCCCCGGTGATCAAACGCATAACCGGCGATGAGAGCCCTCTCGAGGCACGGCTCGACCAGTTGGCAGCATTCGTCTGGCAGTTCTCCCTCGGCGGGATTGCCCGGATAACCTGCGACCCTGCCGCCGGCAGCCTTTCCCTGCAGCCCCTACCAACCACCTTCCGCCCCTGAAGACCATGAAGAAACGGATCCGCATCGTCCTTGTCATCGTCGTCCTGGCCCTGGCCGGCACCTTCGCCTACCGAACCCTCAACCACCGCGACGACGGTTCAACCATCCCGATTTCCGGCAACATCGAGGTCACCGAAGCCAGGATGAGCTTCCGGATCGCCGGCCGGCTCGATCAACGCCTGGTCGATGAAGGCGATGCGGTCAAGGCCGGCCAGATTGTCGCCCGGCTGGACCATGCCGACCAGCAGCTCGCGGTGACCCAGGCCGAAGCCAACCTGAAGTATGCACGGGCAGTGCTCGCCGAACTTGAGGCCGGCAGTCGGAGCCAGGAGATCGAGACCGCCAGGGCCGAGTACGAGCGTGCCCTGGCCGCGGAGAAAACGGCCGTGGTGCATCTTGCCCAGGCCACAGTCGACCTTGACCGCTACGCCGCCCTGTTCCACGAGGGCGGCGTCAGCCGCAAGGCCTTCGAAAACTACCGCACCCTCCAGGAATCAGCCAAGAACGCCCGGGAAGAGGCCCGCGCGCGGGTCGCTGCCGCCCTCGAACAGCTCGACCTGAGGCGCGCTGGCCCACGGCCGGAGGCCATCGACCAGGCCAGAGCCAAGCTGGCTGCCGCCGAAGAGTCCCTGAAACTGGCGCGACAGCAGCTCAGCTACACCGAACTGTCTGCCCCGGTCGACGGTGTGGTCCTCAGCACCGTGGCGGAGGACGGCGAATACCTCAATCCCGCCTCCCCGGTGCTGACCATCGGCCAGACCTTTAGACCCTGGCTGCGGGCCTATGTCATTGAATCCGATTTAGGCAGGATCAGGCTCAACCAAGAGGTATCGGTGACAACGGACTCCTACCCGGGCACGACCTATACCGGCAGGATCAGCTTCATCAGCAGCCAGGCCGAATTCACCCCGAAGACCGTCCAGACTTTCGAGGAGCGGGTCAAGCTGATGTACCGGATCAAGATTGACCTCGACAATCCCAAGGGCGAGCTCAAACCCGGCATGCCGGCCGATGCCGCCATCGCGGTCTCCGGCACGTGACTCCATCGCATCAGCCGCATAGCAATGAACCGCATTGAACAGGTACAGGGCAGCAGACCCGCCATCGACGCCAGGGAGCTGATCAAGAGCTTCGGAGAACTGACAGCGGTGAACGGTCTGAGCTTTCAGGTTTACCCCGGTGAGATCTTCGGCCTGGTCGGCCCGGATGGCGCAGGCAAGACGACGACACTGCGCCTGCTGGCATCGATCATGGACCCCAGCTCCGGCTCGGCGGAAATCGCCGGTTTCGACGTCGCCACCGAGGCCGGCCGGGTCAAGGACCACCTGGCCTATATGAGCCAGCGTTTCGGCCTCTACCAGGACCTCAGTGTCGGCGAGAACATCGAATTTTACGCCGATATTTACGGGGTAACCAGGAAAG
>CAYYWK010000008.1:0-17737 GCA_964475345.1 uncultured Desulfobulbus sp. | reverse complement strand
CATATGCACATAACTTGCCGTCATGGAGGCCGCAGATGGGCAGAAAAAATTCACCGGTCAAGGGGCAGGCCTCAACCGCCGCAATCCTTGAAAGCATTTCCGACGGCGTCTTTACCGTCGACCGCGACTGGCGGGTCTCCTCTTTTAACAGGGCCGCAGAGGAAATAACCGGCATCCCGCGCCGGGAGGCCATCGGCAGGCCCTGCTCGGAAGTGCTGCGCTCCAACATGTGCGGCGAGCACTGCCCGCTGGCGAAGACTCTCCGCGACGGCAGGCCCCTGATCGGCAGGGTCGGCTATTTCATCGACGCCGAAGGCAACCGCATCCCGATCAGCATCTCCACCGCGGTCCTGCGCGACGAGGCCAACCGGATCATCGGCGGCGCCGAAACCTTCCGCGACCTCTCGGAAGTCAAGGCGCTGCGCCGGGAACTGGAAGGCAGATCCCATGTCGGCGAGCTTTCCAGCCGCAGCCCGCTGATGCAGCGGCTCTTCGAATTCCTGCCGGCCATCGCCGCCAGCCCGAGCACAGTGCTGATCCAGGGAGAAACCGACACCGGCAAGGAGCTGGTGGCACGGACTATCCACGACCTCAGCCCGCGCAGCCGCGGCCCGTTTGTCGCCGTCAACTGCGGCGCCCTTCCCGATACTCTGCTGGAATCCGAACTGTTCGGTTACAAGGCAGGGGCTTTCACCGGGGCTGCCAGGGACAAGCCGGGCCGTTTCGCCCTGGCCAGGGGAGGCACCATCTTCCTCGACGAGATCGGCGAGATCCCTCCCGCACTCCAGGTCAAACTGCTGCGCGTGCTTCAGGAAAGAACCTACGAACCGCTCGGGGCGATACAAACGGAGGCGACCAATGCCCGGGTCATCGTCGCCACCAACAGGGACCTCGCCGAACTGGTGAAACGGGAGCTGTTCCGGGAGGATCTCTTCTACCGCGTCAACGTCGTCCGCATCGAGCTGCCGCCGCTCAGAAAGCGCAAGGAGGACATTCCTCTGCTCATCGACCGCTTCATCGAACGCTTCAACCGCCGGCAACACAAGTCCGTCACCAGCATCAGCACGGAGGCCATGTCGCTGCTGATGGCCCATGACTGGCCCGGCAACGTCCGCGAACTCGAAAATCTCGTCGAGCGCGCCTTCATCCTCTGCTGCGACGGGGATATCGAAGTCGGTCACCTGCCGGCGGAGCTGCTGGTCGGTTCATCCGCCTCTGTCAGGGCCACCGACCTCCGTTCGGTCCACGGCATCCTCGACGGCCAGGCGATAGAAGCGGCGCTGGCCCGCAACGGCGGCAACCGCCTCGCCGCCTCCCGGGAACTCGGCATCCATAAGACCACCCTGTTCCGCCGGATGAAACGGCTCGGGATGACACCGACACAGCCCGATGGCCAGGCCCGTCGCCCCCCTTCAGAGTAGCGCTTCTGCAACCACCCGGCAGGGTCAGGGTTGCAGGTGTGCAACCCTGACCTCCAGGGGCGGCCCCTTCTTCTGTCAATTTTTCATCGAATTTTCAACTTATTGCGAAAAATGACCAAAGTTTTTCCGCCGCTGGCATCTCTTTTGCTTCTCTGCTTCTGCAGGAGGCAAGAGTGCAGCGATGAGAACAGCATTTCCCTACTGGCAGTCACGGCTGGCCCCGGTATTCGATACCGCCAGGAAGCTGCGGCTGGTCGAGTCCGCATCGGCGACGATCACCGGCCAGGCCGACGAGACACTCCCTGACGTCCACCCGTCGCTGAACATTCTCCGGCTGGTGGAGCTGAATGTCGACACCCTGGTCTGTGGAGCGATTTCCACGCCGCTCAGGCAGATGGCGACGGTGCATGGGATCACCGTTGTCCCGTTCATCGCGGGCGAGCTCGAGGACATCATCAGCTCCTGGGTGACGGGGCGCCTGGAAACCGGATCCTACGCCATGCCGGGCTGCCGCCGGGGCAGGGGAAGGCGCCTGCGGGAACGGAGAGCGGAAAACGATCGCCCCTGCACCCCGGGCGACACCTGGGAGATGGCTGCAGGGGAAACACGACGACGATTCCGCGGCAGATGAAGCGGCGGACAGCCTGTCCGGCCGGAACTCCCCGACATTGGGGGACAAACCCACAAGCACAACGCAAGGAGAGATGGACATGCCACGAAGAGACGGAACAGGACCGATGGGGGCAGGATCGATGACAGGTCGTGCCGGAGGGTACTGCAGCGGTGCGGCAGCGACGGGTGCGGCCAACACCGCGATCGGTCGCGGCGGCGGCTTCGGAAGGAACTGTCGGGCCTGGGGCCAGGGTCTTGGCGCAGGTCGCGGCGGCAGGATGAACATGGTGCAGGCCGCCGGTCCCGCCGGCCGTCTGCGCCGGCTTTTCGGTCTGCAGGCACAGCAGCCGGATCCGGCCGCGGAGAGAAACGCCCTGAAATATCAGGTCTCGAACCTCCAGGCCGAAATAGCCGTGATCAACAACCGCCTGCAGGAGCTTGACAGCGGGAAGAGCGAGTGATAGTTCAACAGGGGATGACCGCCACTTGAATAGAGAACGGTAACGAGGCCACATGAAGGGTATGCCGAGCAACGAGGAAGGTGGCAGGGTGTCCCCTGCTCAACCTGCAAAGAGGCAGCTGTCACCTTCCAGACGCAGGCCGGGGATGCGTTCTCCGGCCTCCCGGACAGCAACCACATCTCCCGCCGTCCCTAAAATCACATGACTCCCTCGGTACGGATCACCATCCTTGTCGACAACCGGGCCGCCGCAGGCCTTGCCGCAGAACACGGTTTCTCGGCCTGGCTGGAAACATCGGCGCAGGCCATCCTCTTCGACACCGGCCAGAGCGGGGCCTTCGCCGCCAACGCCCAGACCCTCGGCATCGATCTCAGCCAAGCCGACTGCATCGTCCTGAGCCACGGCCACTACGATCACAGCGGGGGGCTGCCCTTCGCTCTCGGCCAGGCAGGAAAGGCAGCCGTCTACTGCCACCCGTTTGCTGTATCCCCACGTTTCAGCCTGCTGGAAGGCAGGGCGAAGCCAATCCGGATGCCGGCCGCTTCATTGATGGCCCTTGACCGGCTGCCGCCGGAGCGACTGCACTGGCTGCAGAAACCCACCTGCCTGGGCGAAGGGATCGGTGTGGCCGCTCCGATTCCCCGCAACAGAGAGTTCGAAGACACCGGCGGGTCGTTTTTCCTCGACCACACGGGGAACCGACCCGACCCCATCAAAGACGATCTCGCCCTCTGGGTCCGTACCGAGCAGGGCCTGGTCATCGTTGTCGGCTGCGCCCATGCCGGGCTGGTCAACACCCTCGACCTCCTCAGCCAGGACAACGGCGGAACGCGGATCAGGGCCGTCATCGGCGGCTTTCACCTGCTGAACGCGGGACAGCAGCGCCTCGACCGGACCATCGCCGCCCTGCGGGAATACTCGCCTGACCTGATCGTCCCCTGCCACTGCACCGGCGACGCCGCAATGACAGCGCTGCACGAAGCCTTCGGCGACACGGTGCAGCCGGGATCGGCGGGGATGACCTTTTCCTTCTGAGCTTCGCCTGGCTCACGATACGATCCTCCACGGCCGGTCGCATCGCCTCCGCCCCTGTTGGGACGCCCGTGCGGCAACCGCCGGCCGCCGCCGTTGTCCAGGGGATTCTGCCTGCAGATATCCCGCAGGCTGCAACTGTATAAGTATTATTTCATCAAATTATCAATACTATGGATCATCAGGCCGGCAACGATTCCCCTTGAACTTGCCGCATGTCGATGCTAGGTTGAAATGGCATTGTTTGCTCAAGCGCCGGCAGAAAACATCCTTCCCGATACTGCAGGAGTGCCGTCCTGCGGCCGCTGCCGGACGCCCGCCACGAGCAAGCGGCAAACCCCGTCGTTACTGGGCCTGCAATCCCCGCTGGACAACCCACGGAGACATTCCCGATGATCTACGAATTCAGAGTGAGTGAAATGGCGGAGGAGTTCGGCGTCCACCGCAACACCATCAGGAACTGGATCGCCGCCGGCACTCTGCCGGCGAAGGAAGGCCCGGGACGGAAATACATCATGAAACTGCATGATTACCAGATCCTGTGCCGCAAGTTCGGCCGTGAACCGCACGTCGGCCTCAACAATAACGCCGATCCGGCCCGGATCAGGAAAGCCGACCCGCAGAGCGAGACGCCCCCGCCGCTGCAGTTGGCCGGCCTGCACAGCCGTATCGCCGTCGATCCCGAATGGGGGGATGCCTGCATCGACTGCGGAACCTGCGCCAGCGCCTGCCCGCTGTCCGGCGTCGACGGGCTGGACCCCCGCAAGCTGGTCCGCATGGCGGTCCTCGGCATGGATCAGGAACTCGTGGAGAGTGACTGGCCCTGGAAGTGCACCATGTGCGGCAAGTGCGAAGTCGCCTGCCCGGCCAGCGTCCAGATCGTCGCCCTGATCCGCAGGATCCGGGCCAGCCGTGATCGCGAGCTGGTCCCCGGCCCCATCCACGGCGGCGTGGTCAAGTGCCTCGAACGCGGCAACAACCTCGGCATCCCGAAAAGCGACTTCCTGGCCCTCTGCCGGCACATCGGCAATGAGCTCGCCAGCGAAGGCTGGCCGGGGCTCACTGCCCCCATCGACCGCCACGGCGCCCGGGTGCTGGTAACCGTCAATTCCAAACTGCCCTTCGCCGAGCCCGATGAAATGAAGCACTGGTGGAAGATTTTCCACGCCGCCGGCGAATCGTGGACGCTGCCCTCGGAGAACTGGGAAGGCGTCAACTGGGGGATGTTCTCTGGGGACGACGCGGCAATGAAGGTGGTGATCGGCCGGATCGTCGACAATATGCGACGGCTCAACTGCGAGGTCCTGCTGCTGCCGGAATGCGGCCACGCCTACCTGGCGACCAGGACCGGACTGGCAAGATGGTTTCCCGAGGTGTTCAACGAGTTCAAGGTCGTGTCGATATTCGACCTGCTGCTGGACTACCTCCGCAGCGGCCGCATCCAGGTCGATCCGGCCAGGCACCCGATGCCGACGACCTACCACGATTCCTGCAATTACGGCCGGAAATCGCTGCAGGCCCTTGGCGTCGCCTACTTTGACGAGGGGCGCGAGATTGCCAGGGCCTGCTGCCCCGACCTCCGCGAGATGGCCCCCAACAGGGAGGACGCTTACTGCTGCGGGGCCGGCGGCGGCGCATGGGCCATGCCGTTCAACGACGAGCGGGTCTTCTACGGTCGTTTCAAGGCCCGCCAGATAAGCGAATCAGGGGCTCACCTGGTCCTCACCTCCTGCCACAACTGCCGCGACCAGATCCGGCAGTCCCTGGATCGCGAATACGACCTCGGCGTTGAAGTCAAATGCCTGTGGCAGCTGGTAGCCGATTCCCTGGTTGTCCCCGGCAGTCCGGGAAACCGGGGATAGGGCGGGTTGCAGTTCACCTGCGGATACCCGCTGAACCAGCATTCCCTCAACACGAAACCCGACAAAGGCAGCAGCATGACTGACAACAGCACAACAGGCGCCGTCCTGATCGTCGGCAGCGGCATCGCTGGGCTGCAGGCAGCCCTCGATCTCGCCAACTCGGGCTACCTGGTCTACCTGGTGGAGAAGGCCGGCGCAATCGGCGGGGCCATGGCCCAGCTCGACAAGACCTTCCCGACCAACGACTGCTCGATGTGCATCATCGCCCCGCAGTTGGTGGAGTGCGGCCGGCACCCGAACATCCGGCTGCTGACGCTCTCCGAACTGATGGCCATCGAAGGCACCGCAGGCAACTTCACCGTCACCGTTCACGAGGCGCCGCGCTACGTCGACATGGAGAAATGCGTCGCCTGCGGCATCTGTACCGAGAAATGTCCGAAACGGGTCCCTGATGCCCACAACGATGGCCTCGACCAGCGCAAGGCCATCTACGTCCAGTACCTGCAGGCCGTGCCGCTGAAATACCAGATCGACCCGCTCCACTGCCTGCAGATGCAGCGGCCGGGCAGCTGCGGCCTCTGCCTGAGCGCCTGCCCTGCCGGCGCCATCGATTTCAGCGACCGGGAAAAAATTCACAGGCTCAACGTCGGCGCGATTGTCCTGGCACCGGGCTTCGAGGTCTACGACCCCTCCCGGGACCGGGTCTGGGGCTACGGCACACTGCCCAACGTCATCACCTCGCTGCAGTTCGAACGCTACCGGTCTGCCACCGGCCCGACGGAGGGCCAGCTGCTGCGCCCCTTCGACGGCAAGCCTGTCAACAAGGTGGCCTTCCTGCAGTGCGTCGGCTCGCGCGACGGCAACCTCTGCGGCAACACCTGCTGCTCGTCGGTCTGCTGCATGTACGCGGTCAAGAACGCGATCATCGCCAAGCAGCAGACGCCGGTGCTTTCCACCACCATCTTCTACATGGACATGCGGGCCCATGGCAAGGAACTGGACAAGTACCTCGAACGCGCCAGGAACCAGCTGGGTGTCAATTTCGTGCGCTGCCGGATCAACGCCGTCGAACGCCAGGGACATGGCGGCGACCTGCGCATCCGCTACATCAACGAGCATGGTCGGCAGATCGAGGAATACTACGACATGGTCGTGCTGTCGGTGGGCATGCAGACGCAGAAAAGTTCGCTGGCCCTTGCCGAAATCGCCGGCATCAAGCTGACCGCCGACCATTTCGCCGCCACCTCCGACTTTGCTCCGGTCCAGACCTCCCAGCCGGGAATTTTCTCCTGCGGCGCATTTGTCGGCCCCAAGGACATCCCGCAATCGGTCATCGAGGGGTCGGCCGCCGCCGCCGCAGTCGCCACCCTGCTCGCTTCCGCCCGCCACCAGCTGACCTGCCGGGAAATCGCGCCGCAGGAAAGAGAGGTCATCGGCGAGGATGCGCGAACCGGTCTCTTCATCTGCCACTGCGGCACGAATATTTCTGACGTGGTCGACGTCAGGGCCCTCGAGGAGTATGCCCGCACCCTGCCGGGAACCGTCCATGTCGAACGCAGCCTGTTCGCCTGTTCGCAGAGCAGCCAGGAGCAGATCACCAGGACCATACGGGACAAGGGACTGAACCGCATCGTCATCGCCGCCTGTTCGCCCCGGACCCACGAGGCGCTTTTCCGCAACACCCTGCGTTCAGCCGGCCTCAACGAATACCTGCTGGAAATGGCCAATATCCGCAATCACAGTTCCTGGGTCCATGCCGCACACCCTGCCATGGCCACCGCCAAGTCCAAGGATCTGGTGAGGATGGCGGTCGCCAAGGTCAACCGCGGCATACCGCTCGCCACCTTCGTGGTGCCGGTCACCCAGAGGGGGCTGGTCATCGGCGGGGGCGTCGCCGGCATGACTGCGGCCCTGAACCTGGCGGAACAGGGTTTTGCCGTCGATCTCGTCGAGCGGAGCGACACCCTGGGCGGCAACGCCCTCTTCCTCAAGCACACCTGGTCGGGCGAGCATATCCCCAACCGGCTGGCCAGGTTGGTGGAATCGGTGACCCGCAACAGCCTCATCACCGTTCACCGGGGGTGCGAAGTGACTGCCGCGGAAGGCCACGTCGGCAGCTTCCGCTCGACCGTGACGGCAAAGACTGGCGCTGCAACGGCCATCGAGCACGGCGTCGTCATCATCGCCACCGGCGGCAGAATGCACGCACCGACTGAATACGGCTACGGCAGGCGGAAAAAAGTCGTCACCTCGATCGAATTCGACAAGCTCCACGAGCTCAAGGAGAAGACCGTCCGGGCCAGCAAGAATTTCGTCTTCATCCAGTGCGTCGGCTCCCGTGAAAACGGGCACCTTTACTGCTCCAAGGTCTGCTGCACCCACTCGGTGCAGTCGGCCATAGATCTCAAACAGGAAGATCCTGGCCGCAACGTTTACATCCTCTTCCGCGACATGCGGACCTACGGCCAGCGCGAAACCCTGTACCGGCAGGCGAGAAAGATGGGGGTGATCTTCGTCAACTACGAACTGCATGGCAAGCCCGTCGTCACCGAACAGGGCAACCGGTTCCAGGTCGAGGTCTGGGACCATGTCCTGCACCGCCCGCTGCAGATCGCAGCCGACATGGTGATCCTCGCCTCGGCGATCCGGCCGAAAGAGGATGCCGAACGACTGGCCCGGCTCTACCGGGTGCCGCTTGATGCCGACGGTTTTTTCCAGGAAGCGCACATCAAGCTGAAACCGGTCAGTTTCTCCACCGAGGGAGTCTTTGTCGCCGGCCTCGCCCACTACCCCAAGCCGGTCGAGGAATCGGTGGTCCCGGCCGAGGCCGCGGCCGGCCGGGCGGCGACACTGCTTTCCCGGTCGGAGATATGCCAGGAGGCGACCAAGGCGATCGTCGATCCCGGGCAATGCGACGGTTGCGCCCTCTGCATCGACGTCTGCCCCTACCATGCCATCACCTTGAAAACCCTTGAGCCGGCGACAGGAAAGAGCGAGGAACGCAGGATCGTCGAGGTCAACATCGCCCAGTGCAAGGGTTGCGGCATCTGCCAGGGAACCTGTCCCAAACGCGGCATCTCGATAGCCAATTTCACCGCCGACCAGATCCACGGCGAGATCCAGGCGGCCCTTGCCGTATGACCGGCAGCAGCCCGATATCCCGGCAGATCAGCCTATTAAGGGGAAACCTCCATGGATTTTGAACCCAAGTTCATCGCCTTCTGCTGCAACTGGTGTTCCTATGCCGCCGCCGATCTGGCGGCGACCACCAGGATGCAGTATCCCCATAATGTCAGAATCATCCGGGTGATGTGCTCCGGCATGGTCCACCCTGAATATGTCCTCGATGCCTTGAACCAGGGGGCCGACGGCGTCATGATCATCGGCTGCCACCTCGGCGAGTGCCACTACCTCGACGGCAACTACAAGGCCCTCGACCGCTCGACAATGATCACCTCGCTGCTGGAGGATTTCGGCTACGACCGCGAACGCTTCGCGCTTACCTGGGTCTCCTCCGCGGAACCCGACCGGTTCGTCAGGGCGATCATCGAGATGAACGACATCCTCAGGAAACTGGGGCCGGTGTCCCGTTCCCAGCCGGCCTGACACCGGTCCGGCAACGGGAGACACCGGCGCCTGTTCAGGAATTCAGGATCTTGCGGGCCGACTCGTCGTTGACATCGGAAACATGCGGGATGCCGGTTTCCCTGGCCGTTTCCCGGTTGCCGGAGAAGATGTCGTTGCGGCTGATCTCCTTCAGCGAGAACTTCCGCACCCCGGCCATCAGCTGCTGCACGCCGCAGGCCAGCTTGTCGGCCAGGGTGTAGAAGGCGATTGCGCCGTAGGGGATATTTTTCATTTCGTCCTTTCCCACCAGCTTTTCAAGATCGTGATAGCCGGCGAAAATCTCGTCGGCGGTCTTGCCCTCCTCGAGCACCGTCTTGGGCAGTTCGTTCCAGTTGCCGTTGACCCGCTCCCGCCGCTCGGGGTAGATCGAGCCCTCGATGTTGGCGCCGAGGAAACCGGGGATCATGATCGCCCGGCCCATGCAGACCAGCTTGGTGTAGGGGGCCCCCAGCGCCAGCGCCTTGAAGATATGATCCTCCAGCGCGAAACCGCCGGCGAAGGACATGTCCACCACCTGCCGGCCCTTGGCGGCCAGCAGGTTGGCGTACTCGTGGGCCTTGGCATGGAGGATGATCGACGGCACCCCCCAGCTCTGCATCATGTTCCAGGGGCTCATGCCGGTGCCGCCGCCGGAACCGTCGATGGTCAGCAGGTCGAGCTGGGCATCGGTTGAGAACTTGATCGCCATCGCCAGTTCCTCCATGCCGTAGGAACCGGTCTTCAGCGTCACCCGGTTGAAACCGAGGCCGCGCAGGTATTCCACAGTGCGCATGAAATCCTCGCGCACCTGCTCCACCGAACTGAGCTGGGTGGCGCCGAGCCGGCTGTGGCGGGCGAAGGATTTGATCGCCCCCTGTTCGAACCCCTTCTGCACCTCGGGAATCGACGGATCGGGGTCCACCACGTAGCCGCGTTCCTTCAGGAACATGGCATACTCCAGGCTCCGCACCTGGATCTCGCCGCCGATGTTCTTCGCCCCCTGCCCCCATTTCAGCTCGATGATGCACCGGTCGCCATACCTGTCGGCCACGTACTCGGCCACGCCGTTGCGGGTGTCCTCGACATTGAGCTGGACGATCATCGCGCCGTAGCCGTCATGGTAGCGCATATAGGTCTCGATGCGGCGGTCGAGCTCCGGGGCGGAGATGATCCTGCCCTTTTTCCCCGGCTCCCTGCTGATTTCCGATTTGCGGTCGACGCCCACCACATTTTCCCCGATCACCACCGGGATGCCGACGATGGCGCCGCCGATGGCAAAGGCGTCCCAGTACTTCTCGGCGATGAAGGTCGAGCCGAGGGCGCCGGTCATCAGCGGCATGCGTACCCGGGTCTTGACCTTTTTCCCGAACTCGGTCTCGAGGCTGACGTTGGGGAAGATGCAGTCATCCTGGCTGTTGCTCAGGCCCGGCGCCATGCCCCTGGCGCCATAGGCATAGCCCTGGATCCGCAGGGAGTTGTAGGAAACGCCGACATGGGTGGTGTTGTTGGCGCCGGCCGTGACCAGTCCGAAGCTGCGCGGATAGAGGAGCTTGCGCCCGACCATGCTCGACAGCCAGGTCTCGCATTTCCCCTTGCAGTCGGCCCGGCAGAGGGTACAGAGGCTCGATTCGGCGGCGTCGCCGCGATTCATGGTTCCCAGCACATCGTTGCTCTTTGAAAATCTCATGCTCGTCGTCCTTGTGTTGAGGTGAATGGTAATCCAGCCTGTACCCGTCAACAACAGGAGACAGCGGCAGTTCTCCGCATGCCGCCTGCAGGTGAAGTCAATAGATCGCCGCGATTGCGGCTGGCAGACCAGCGATGATTACAAATACGAAGCATTGACGACAATATTGTCAGAACAGTAGCTGAGTCGATGATGGAAATCAATGCCTCTTATGATGTTGCCGTACCCCCGACTCCCTGTTCCCTTATAAAAAATCAGGGGCAAATTCAGAGCACCATCAAGCCCGGAGACGATGTTTCCCCATCCTCGAGTTCCGGATGCATGCCCTCCCGGTCTCCATCCGATGGCCAACGCGGGAGAGATATGGTACATCTGCAGCCTGTTCCCTCTTTCTTCCCACCCCATCAACCTTTCTCGAAAGCAATGACTGAAAGCAACCGGCAGGCACGCAGGAAATGGCTCGTACCACTGCTGATCGCGCTGCTCCTGGCAACCGCGGCGCTGCTTGCAGGAGCCCACATCCTCAGCCTGGACCGGATCGTCAGGAAAAGGCTGGCCGGCCGGATCTGGGCCCTGCCGGCGGAGGTCTATGCCCGGCCGCTCGAGCTGTACCCCAACCTGCCTCTCAACCCGCAGACCCTGGCCGACGAGCTCGAACTCTCCGGGTACCGCCTGGAGGAGCGGCCTTCAGCCGCCGGGTCGTATTCCCGCAACGGTGGCAGTTTTGAAATCGTCACCCGCGACTTTCCTTACCCTTCAGGTCGTGAACGCTCTGAACATTTCACGCTGGTCGTTGCTGCAGGCAGAGTCACGGCGCTCCACCGCACCGGGACGGGGGAGGCCATCACCCTGGTGAGGATCGATCCCGCCCGCATCGGCGGCTTCCATGCCCTCGAGTACGAGGACAGGTTGCTGCTTGCCCGTTCCGAACTGCCTGATCTGCTGGTCAGCACCCTGCTGGCGGTTGAGGACCGCGATTTTTACTCCCATGCCGGCATTGCCCCGAAATCGATCGTCCGGGCGCTGTTCGCCAACCTGCGGGCGAAAGCCGCCGTCCAGGGCGCCAGTACCCTGACCCAGCAGCTGGCCAGGAACTTCTTCCTGTCAAGCGACAAGACGCTCGCGCGCAAACTGGACGAGGCGATCATCGCCGTTCTCCTCGAGCTCCACTATGACAAGGAGACCATCCTCACCGCCTATGCCAACGAAATTTTCCTCGGCCAGGACGGCGACCGGGCGATACACGGCATGGGCAGAGCCAGCCGTTTCTATTTCCGCCGGGATCCGGCCGATCTCAGCGTCGAACAGATCGCCCAGCTGGTCGGGATGATCAAGGGGCCAAGCACCTATGACCCTCGCCGCAACCCGCAAAAATGTCTCGAGCGTCGCGCGGTGGTTCTCGACATCATGCGCGACAGGCGGATCATCGACGCCGAGCGCTACCGGCAGGCGATAGCCGAACCGCTGAACAGCTCCACCAGGGTGATGCAGGGCGGCAACCGCTTTCCCGCCTTTCTCGACATGGTCAAACGCGAGCTGCAACGACACTATCGCGAGGACGACCTCAACGGCAACGGCATGAAGATCCTCACCACGCTGGACCCGTCGGTCCAGTTCCAGGTTGAGAAACAGCTCGAACTGGCCCTGCAGGGCCTGGGCAAGAAGGGGGAGGATCTCGAAGGAGCGGTGGTCGTCACCGGCAGCCAGAGCGGCGAGATCCAGGCCCTGGCCGGCGGCAGGAACCCGCGCGCGGCCGGGTTCAACCGTGCCACCAGCGCCCGCCGGCCGATCGGTTCCCTGGTCAAGCCGGCGGTCTATCTGGCAGCCCTCGAAAACGGCTACACCCTGGCCAGCCCGCTGCTCGATGCGACGGTCGCCGTCCCGACAACAGCGCAAAAGACGTGGCGGCCGCAGAATTACGACCGCCGCGAGCATGGTCGGGTGCCGCTCTACCTGGCCCTGGCCAATTCGTACAACCTCGCCACGGTCAGGCTCGGCATGGAACTCGGCGTCGGGAAGGTGATCGATTGCAGCAAAAAGCTCGGTATGGTCGGCTCCCACCCCGCCTATCCTTCGTTTCTGCTCGGCACTGCCGAACTGACGCCCATCGAGGTCAGCCAGATGTACCAGACCCTGGCCTCCGGCGGCTTTTACCAGCCGCTGCGCTCTATCGACAGTGTCCTCGGGGCCGACAACCGCCTGCTGAAACGCTACGGTATGGAAGTCGAGCAACGCTTCTCCCCGGCCAGCATTTTCCTGCTCAACGCCGCGCTGCAGCAGACGATTCTGGAGGGGACGGCCAGGCCTTTGGCCGGCATGCTCCCGAAAGGACTGACAATAGCCGGCAAGACCGGCACCACCGACAACCTGCGCGACAGCTGGTTCGCCGGCTATACCGGCGACAGGCTGGCGGTTGTCTGGATCGGCCGCGATGACAACCGTCCGGCCGGCGTTACCGGCGCTTCCGGGGCAATGCTGGTCTGGGGACGGATTTTCCGGGCCATCCCCGCCCAACCGCTTGCGCTGCCGGAACCGCCGGGCATACAGTGGCAATGGGTGGACAGGCATTCGCTGCAGGCGGCAAGTCGTTTCCATGACGGTGCCGTTCACCTACCGTTCATTGCCGGTACCGCTCCGGAAGATCACGACGCTCTGCAGCAAGGCATCGAGGCAGTCGAGCATTCCACCATGGGGCTGCTCAACTCCCTCCGGAACCTGTTCAAGTAACGTCTGAGAACATCACCATGAGTTGCGCAACCGTATCAGTGGATCCGATCCGCTTCGCAGGCAAAGGCCTGATCCTTTTCCTCTTCGCCCTCGCTCTGCATGGCTGCACTCTTCCCGTTTCTCCTCCCACGCATCCCGTGCCCCAACAGCCGCAGGTTATGGCAGAGCCCGCAGAGCCCGAAGCGCCGGCCACCTTCACGCCCTCGGGACCGGCAGCCTCCCTCTCCCTGCAGGCTGAAAACGCCCTGCGGGCAGGCGCCCCCGGCCGCGCTGAAATGCTCATCGAGCGGGCATTGCGCATCGACCCCGGCCAGGGCCTGTACTGGCATATCCTCGGTCGCGCCAGATATGACCAGGGTGCCTATGCTCAGGCTGTCCAGTTCTTCCTCAAAGCGGAGAGCAGGTTGGATGGCAGCGGAGAACTGGCCTGTTCCAACCGGCAATACCTCGAGGCAGCCCGCAGCAGGGCGGAGTGATTCACAGTCCCGGCGCTTGGACAGCCGGAAGTCCCGTGCGGCGCGGTTTCTGCCATGCGAGTCAGATGCCGGGCAACCATTCTCATCAACCAGGAGCGACGATCATGTCCAGCAGTTTCGGAACACTTTTCAGGATCAGCACATTTGGCGAATCACACTGCAAGGGTGTCGGAGTGGTCATCGACGGATGTCCGGCCGGCCTCCCCCTCAGCGAGGGCGATATCCAGCCCCAACTCAGCCGCCGGCGGCCCGGCCAGAGCAGGTTGACCACCGACCGCTGCGAGGAGGACCTGGTGACCATCGTCTCCGGCACCGAGAACGGACGGACTCTCGGCACCCCGATCCTGCTGGAAGTAGCCAACCGCGACCAGCGCCCGGGCGACTACGGCTCGATGGCCGCCATCCCCCGTCCCTCTCACGCCGACTACACCTACCAGATGAAGTACGGCACCAGGGCCTCATCAGGCGGAGGCCGTTCCAGCGCCCGCGAGACCATCGGCACGGTGGCGGCGGGAGCAGTCGCCCGCAAGCTCCTGCGGGAGAAACTGGGAGTTGAGATCGTCGCCTGGGTCAGCAGCGTCGGCACCATCGATGCCACAGGCATCGACGGCAGTCAGCTGACCGAGGGGCAGGTCGACCGGCACCCGATCCGCTGTCCCGACCCGGTGGCCGCCGAAGCGATGCGCACCCTGGTCAGCGAAATGAAGGAGGCCGGCGATTCCGTTGGCGGCATGGTCTCCTGCATTGCCAGAAACGTGCCTGCCGGACTTGGCGAACCGACCTACGACAAACTCGAGGCCAAGCTGGCGCACGCTATGCTCGCCATTCCTGCCACCAAGGGATTCGAAGTCGGCTCCGGCTTTGCCGGCGCCCGCCAGCGCGGCTCTGTCCATAACGACCCCTTCATCGTCAAAAACGGCAGGCTCGGCACGGCAACCAACAACTCCGGAGGAATTCAGGGCGGGATCTCAAACGGCGAGCCTCTCCTCTTCAGGGTGGCGTTCAAACCGCCGGCGACGATCGCTCTGGCGCAGCGGACTGTGGATTTCGAGGGCAATCCGGTCATCCTTGCCGCCGAGGGCCGGCATGACCCGTGCGTTGTCCCGAGGGCGGTGCCGATCGTCGAAGCGATGACCGCGCTGGTGCTCATCGATCTCGCCCTTCGGCAGGAATACCGGATAACCTGGAAATGGGGGAAGAACTAGGGCAGGCAATGGCCTGGCGACCGGCAGGCCTCAGTCGGCCGTGTCGCCAGTATCGAGTTCGACCTTCATCAGCATCAGGTCGGGGCCGTCGTCACGCAGGATGACGACTTCCATCCCCTCGGTGACCGGGCTCTGGGCGATCAGGATGTTGACCCCGAACAGGAAGGATTCCTCGACGACGCCGGCATTGGCGCCAATGCGGACTTCGGCTCTGGCGATCTTCCGCGCCTGGTGCGCCCTGGCGAGATCCAGCAGCTGCGTGTGCAGACCCTGGGCAAGTGAAAATTCGTGCACGTCGTTCTCCCGGACAATGCTGCCTTCATGGACAACCGCTCTGCGCCGCTGCCTGGAAATCAGGCGGGCTGATTGTTTTCCAGCGTGTACTTGTAATAGGAAGCGCAGATGCCCTCGCTGGAGAGCATGCACGGTCCGATGGGGTGACCGGTGGTGCAGACCAAGCCGAAATCTGGGCAAACAGGCGGCAGTCCAAGTCCGGACATGATCATCCCGCAGATGCACTGACAGTGTATCTCTTCATCAGGCAGGCGGACATTGAAGCGCTTGGTCGCATCATAGAGCGACAGTTCGTCGCGGATCACAAAGCCGCTCTCCTCGATGATACCTAGACCGCGCCAGATCGTGTCGACGGCGAAAAAGACCTCGGCCACCATCTGCTTGGCCCTGAGATATTCCTCTGACGAATAGACAACCGCCGACAGGTTGTCCACCTGCGCCACTCCGATCTTGATCTGTCTGACCATGCTGATCAGGCATCTGAGGATATCCTCCTGCTCGAAACCGGCGATACAGCAGGCCAGGTGGTGCTTCTTGGCAAGACTGGTGTAGGCCTCGGTATCCGAGAGGGAATTGATATGGTCCGAACAGAGCAGCCCGTCGATGTTGAGGTGGGGATCGGTGAGCAGCGAATCGAGGGTGGGCGGCAGCAGGCGTATGGATGGAATGACGCAGAAATTGTCGATCCCCCGGGATGCCGCCTCGAGGATGACCTCGGCAATCCCTGGCGCCGTGGCCTCGAAGCCCACCGCCGGATAGACGACGATACTGTCTGGGTTGGACTCGGCGAGGGCCAGGCATTCCCTCGGCGAACTGATGACTTCGACCCGTGCTCCCTTGTCCCTGACAGAAGCCAGCGATTCGCGACTTCCTTTGACCTGCAGGAGGTCGTCGCAGGTGGCGGTAATGACATCCGGCTGCCGGGCAATCTTGACAACCACGTCGATATGCCCGGAAGGCATGACACACACGGTGCAGCCGGGACCGGAGACGAGTTCGAGATTCTGCGGCAGACGATTTCTCAGGTCATAGCGGAGGATGGCCCTGTTGTGCGTTCCGCAGACCACCATGATCCGCATCGGTCTGTCGACAATCTGTTGCAGTTCCTTGAGAAGTTCCCTGGAGTTGGGCATGCTTTTTTCCTGCTTCAGTACGTCGGGGTCACGCGAAGAAATCCGGTTTCCACCATGTTCCTGCTAGTAAGTAGGCAATTCAACAAAAATCTGCAATGCAAACCGAGAGCGGATCGTCATCTATTTGAAAAGAGCGCTGCAGAAAACGTCCTGGGAATAACGCGCTGTTCCAGTCGGTTGTCAATCATCGTTTTCTGCCGGATCAACCCAACCCGGCAACCGCACAAAAAAAGATGGGACCACAAAGGGCCCCATCCATGTCGAACGCATACGGCCTTGCCCCCTGCAATGGCGGCAGGCCGGTATCGGTTAACGTGGAATCAGGACTCTTCGGCCTGCTCCTTCATCTCCGTGTAGCTCTTGCTTTCAGTAATCTTTTCGCTGTTGAGCTTGTCGATTTCTTCCTTGGTCAGGTGGAACATGCCGCAGGCCGGGCACGTCGCATCAAATTCCTCACCAACAGCGCGTGCCTTCAGTTCATCGATGGTCATGTGGTCGACATACCCACACGCACCACTCGGGTTCTCGGCCCGGACCTGGAACCTTTTCTCTGTAGTATCTGTCATTGCAGTTTCCTCGCGTTGCACTTGTGGTAGTCCCGAGAAATGCCCGATGGGAGACTAGTATAAACCTTCTCGATAAAATATACAAACCATCATCGACCGTTTGACGACTGCAACGACCGGATCCAATGGCCGCCGCAGCCCGGGGTTGCCGTCAACCGCACGCGCCATGGCAGTGCGGTCGCGGCAGTCGATGTCGATCAACTGACAATCTTGTCGATCTCCTGTCCCTTCGAATCAATGATGCTTACTGCTACAGGTACGCCGCCATCCAGGCGGTGCGTGGCGCAGGACATTCAGGGGTCGTAGGCGCGGACGGCCATTTCCACCTGATTCAGCAGGCCCTCGTTGTACACTCCTCCCTTGATAAGAGAGGTCGCCGCCTGCTTGACGCTCATGTTCATCGGGGCGATATTGTGGGTGGTGCCGACGATCAGGTTGGCGCTCTTGATGCAGCCGTTGTCGTCGGTGGTGTAGTCATGGATCAGGGTTCCGCGGGGTGCCTCGACAATGCCGACGCCCCTCCCGGCCTTCGGCTCGACCTTGGCGCGGACGTTGGGATCGGTGATACCTTCCCATTCGAGCAGTTCGATGGTCCTTTCGCAGGCGTATACCAGCTCGATCAGACGGGCGTAATGATAGAGCAGGGTAGCCTGGG